>DROK01000065.1 GCA_011321895.1 Thermodesulfatator atlanticus | reverse complement strand
CGGAGACCGCCCTCTTTTCCCTTTCCCGGCTTGATCAATTGCGCCTGAGGGAACACCCGCGCAGTTCCTGTCGTTTGGCGGTAAAGCTTTTAAGGAGCCCGCGCAAGGTGCTGGCCACCATCCTTATCGGGAACGAATTTTCTGACATTATCTCTTCCTCCGTCGCCACTTTGGCCCTGGTAAAACTTTTTGGGCCCCGGGGAGAGTGGCTGGCCTATCCGTTAATGACAGGCCTCCTCTTCCTCTTTGGAGACCTGATTCCCAAAGTATTTGGCTTCCGTCAAAGGGAAAAAATGGCCTGTTTGCTGGCGCCCATGTTGCGGGTCTTCATTTTTGTTTTTTCCCCTGTCAGGGTGTTTATGCTTTCTTTTACCAACGCCTTCTTGCGTTTATGTGGCATCCCCACCCGGGAAGAACACCCCCTTTCCGAAGAAGATCTTTTGCAACTCATTGAAGAAAGCTACCAGGCCGGGATCCTGGGAGACCAGGAAAGACGATTTATTTATGGGCTTTTGGAATCAGAAAAGATCAACGTTTCCACCATCATGACTCCCAGACGGGACATCTTTGCCCTGGAGGACGCCCCCATTACCGAAGAATTGCTCTTTCTTATCAAGAAAAAGGGGTTTTCGCGCATCCCTGTCTACCGCCAGGGACTGGACCACGTAATCGGTATTTTGCACGTGAAAGACCTTTTGCGCTGGCAGCTGGAGGGTAAAGCCAAGAGGCTGGCTGATCTGGTACGACCACCCTTTTTCGTCCCGGAAACGATGAGGGTGAGGACCCTTTTGGAAGAATTCCAGAAGCGTCGCCTCAAATTTGCCCTGGTGGTGGACGAATACGGCACCGTGGTAGGGCTGGTTACCCTGGAAGACGTTTTAGAGGAACTTTTCGGGGAGATTTACGACGAATTTGACATTCGGCGGGAACCGATCAAGGAAATCGCTCCCCAGAGCTGGCTGGTTTCCCCCAGGGTGAGGGTGGAGGAGTTTAACCGGGTAGCAGGGGCCAATATCCCTTCTGAAGATTTTGAGACCATTGGTGGCCTGGTGCTTTTCCTTTTCGGTGAACTCCCTAAAGAAGGCCAGTCCAAAGAGGCCTTCGGATTTCGTTTTACCGTGGAGAAGGTAAAAGGCACCAGGCTGGTAAGGATTCGGGTGGATAAAGTCTCATGAACTGGTTACCCGGTCTTTTGACCTTTCTTTTCCTGTTAGCTGCCGAGGCCTTTTTTGCCGGGGCTGAGATCGCTCTGATCGCGGCTGATGAGGCCAAACTCAAAAAAATGGCCCGTCAGAGCTTTGGCGCCCGGCTGGCCCTCAAACTGTTAAATAATCCCGAGTGGTTGCTTACCACCACCCTTTTGGGTCTTAATCTTTCCGTTATCGGTAACAGTGTTTTGACCACCGGCTTTTTGATCGAGCTTTTTCCCCATTTCGGCGGCATGATAGCGGTTTTTTCCCTCCCCCCGCTGATGCTCCTCTTTGGCCAGATGATTCCCAAAAGTTTTGCCCAGCAGAAGGCAGAAGCGCTGGCTCCGAAAGTGGCTCCGTTGATCTATTTGGTAAGCCGCGTGCTCTTCCCGTTAATTTGGTCCATCGCCGGGCTCATTTCCCTGGTAACCAAAAAAGAGGGTCGGCCACGGCTGCCTTCCGTTACCAGGGAAGAGATAAGGATGCTGGTATGTTCCGAGGAGGTGCTTGATCCTAACGAAAAGCGGCTCATCTCCCGGTTAATCGATTTTTCTCAAAAGACCGCGGCCCAGGTAATGATTCCCCTGATCTGGGTCAAATCCGTGGAGGAGTTTGAAAGGGTAGGAGAAGCGCTTAGGCTTTTCGTCCATTCGGGACATTCAAGGCTCTTGGTCTTCCGGGAGCATCCATACCAGATCATTGGCTTTCTCCTGGCCAAAGATCTTCTGGGTATTAAAGACCAGCAGGCACCGGTCAGGCGGTTTATGCGTGAAGTAAGTTACGTGCCGGAATTCAAACCGGCCGCGGAACTCATGGCGGAAATGCAAAAGGAGGGGCAGACTATCTGTGTGGTGGTCAATGAATACGGGCAGGCGGTGGGGATCGTCACCATCGAGGACCTGGTGGAGGAGGTTTTAGGGGAGTTTTGGGACGAATTTGACCAGAAACTGGTCCCCTACGTTAAGCTTTCCGAGAATCACTTTTTGGTCAAAGCCTGGCTTGAGATCGAAAGGGCCAACGAAGAATTGGGTTTACATATCCCTCCGGGAGATTACGAAACCATCGGGGGCTTCATCATGAAACTAACGCGCCGCATACCAAAGGCAGGGGAAATAATAGAATGGGACGGGCTCAAAATACAGGTTCGGCGAGCAAGTAAAATGGGGCTTGATGAGCTGGAAATATGGCTTAAGGAAAAGCCGAAAGAGGAGAGCTCAGAGTAGCCCTTCTTCCAGTTTGGCCTTGCTAACAGCAGCCGTTAAAGAGAGTTCAGTCAAAAACTCTTTGGCTGTCCCTTCAAGCTTTGCACTCAATTTTTCAAGCTCCCTGGTCTTGGGAAGCAGTTCTTCCAGCGCCAGCTGATCGCCTTTGGCGGCCTTTTCAAGCAAGGAGATAACTTCTTCAGCCAGGGAGTAGACCTCGTTCAGGGTTTCGGGAAGCGAAGTTTCCTGGCCCGCAGCAGGGCTAGAGGAGAGGACCTTGTTTAATACCTCTTTGAATGGTTCTCCCTTGGGGGTGTTGCTGGAATTTTGACTTTTTGCGGTTATATTTTGTAAGATACGATCATGGATTTTCATACTGGACTCCTTGATACTTTAAGTATTGTTTCGTCAGTTTTAAGCTCTCCCTTAAACAGACTAAAAAACTTCGGGTTAAAAGTCAAAGAAGATGGCGCTTTACCCCAGGGAATTTGACGTCATTGTGATCGGAGCCGGACATGCGGGGCTAGAAGCTGCGCTGGCTGCGGCGCGGCTGGGCTGCGAGACCCTGGTGCTTACCATTAATCTGGACCGTATCGGGGCCATGAGCTGCAACCCGGCCATAGGAGGTCTGGCCAAAGGCCACCTGGTCAAAGAGATAGACGCCCTGGGAGGAGAGATGGCCCGGGCCATTGACCAGACGGGGATCCAGTTCCGTCGCTTAAATACCCGCAAAGGCCCGGCGGTGAGGGCTACCAGGGCGCAGGCAGACCGCTGGCGCTATCAGGCTTACATGAAGCAGGTGCTGGAGCGGACCCCTGGCATCACGGTCAAACAGGCCATGGTGGACCGCATTTTGGTAGTGGATAACCGGGTCACCGGGGTGGAAACGTCTATCGGTGAGATCTTCCACGCCAAAGCGGTGGTAGTGACTACGGGTACCTTCCTCAAAGGCCTGATCCATATCGGGCTCAAGAACTTTCCGGCCGGCCGGATGGGGGACCCGCCTTCCAATAAGCTTTCGGATTGTCTGAGAGAGCTCGGTTTCGAACTAGGCCGTTTGAAGACCGGGACCTGCCCCCGCCTTGACGGGCGCACCATAGATTACAACCAGCTTGAAGTCCAGTGGGGAGACGTCCCTCCTCCGCTTTTCTCTTACGAAAATCAGGGAAAAAGGCCTCCCTTACCCCAGGTTCCCTGCTTTATTACTTATACCAACGAAAAGACGCATGAGATCATCAGGGCGGCGGTCGATCGATCCCCCCTTTTTACAGGGATCATAAAAGGGGTGGGGGCCAGGTACTGTCCTTCGATAGAAGACAAGGTTTTTCGCTTTCCAGACAAACCCCGCCACCAAATCTTTTTAGAACCCGAGGGGCTGGACACGGTAGAGGTCTACCCCAACGGGATCAGCACCAGCCTCCCGATAGACGTCCAGTGGGCCATGGTGCGCTCCATCCCCGGGCTGGAACGGGCGGAAATAATGCGCCCCGGTTACGCCATCGAGTATGACTACGTAAACCCCATCCAGTTGAAACCTTCGCTTGAGACCAAAAAAATAGCCGGTCTCTTCCTGGCCGGGCAGATAAACGGTACTTCTGGTTACGAGGAAGCCGCTGCTCAGGGGCTTATCGCCGGCATCAACGCCGCTCGTTTTGTAAAAGAAGAGGCCCCCTTCGTGCTTGATCGTTCCCAGGCCTACATAGGGGTCCTTATCGATGATCTGGTCACCAAGGGGACTAAAGAACCCTACCGCATGTTTACCTCCCGGGCAGAGTACCGGCTCCTCCTCAGGGAGGATAATGCTGATCTTCGTCTCACGGAGTTAGGTTATCAACTGGGTCTGGTCTCTTCTAAACGTTACCAACGTTTTCTGGCCAAAAAGCGCCTAATAGAAGAGACCCTTGACGAATTAAAACGTGTCAGGGTTAACCCTGCCGATATCAACCCCCTGTTGCTCCGTTTGGGTTCTACCCCTCTTAAGCAGGCCCAAAGCCTCTTTGACCTTTTAAAACGCCCCGAGGTTCCCCTTGAAGAAATCAAGGAAAGATTTGACTTTTTAAGGCATCTGCCCAATGATATCCTGCAACAGCTTGAGATCGAGACCAAATACGCCGGCTACGTGAACCGACAACGTCAGGAGATAGAACGTTTTAAGCGCTGGGAGGCTATGGTCCTGCCCGATGACCTCAACTACTGGGAAATCCCGGGGCTTTCAACCGAGATAAGGGAGAAGCTCTCTCAGGTTAGACCCCGTTCCCTAGGGCAGGCCTTACGTATCTCCGGGGTTACGCCGGCGGCCATTACCGCTATCCAGGTCTACCTTAAAAAGCGGGGCTGGCGACCGGTAAAAGAAGCGGCTTAGAAAGGAATAGATATGACGCAGGAAAAAGAAGTGCTAAAGGAAGTTTCCGAAAGGGCCCTTGCCCCGGTGGAAGGAGAGCCGGGGCTTGCCGTATTGGTGGAGCCTGAAGAGAAGAGACCTGAAGAGAAGAAAAGAGATAAAAGGACCCGAGGACGTAAGAAAAAAACAGAGCTAAAAGAGAAGGCAGAGCCTGAAAAAAAGGCCCTGCCAGCCCTTCCTGAAGAAGAAAAAACCCCCGTAATTCTTGATCCCCTTCAGCAATACCTGCGGGAGATAAGTAAATATCCCTTGCTTAGCCGGGAAGAGGAAGAGCGCCTTACCAAGGAATATTACAAGACCCGCGACCCCCGCATCGCCTACCGCCTGGTCACCTCCAACCTGCGTCTGGTAGTCAAGATAGCCCTGGATTTTCAAAAGTTCTGGATGCAGAATTTTCTTGATCTGATCCAGGAAGGCAACCTGGGCCTGATGCAGGCGGTTAAAAAGTTCGATCCCTACCGGGGGGTCAAATTTTCCTACTACGCCTCTTTTTGGATTAAGGCTTACATTTTGAAATTCATCATGGATAACTGGCGCCTGGTAAAAATCGGCACCACCCAGGCCCAGCGTAAACTCTTTTATAACCTGCGCAAGGAAAAAGAACGGCTTGACGCCATGGGTTTTGAACCGGCCCCCAAGCTCATATCGCAGCGGTTGAACGTGCGTGAAGAAGACGTGATAGAGATGGAGCAGCGTATGAGCGCCGGGGAAATAAGCCTTGACGCCCCCATCAAAGAAGATTCAGACGAATTACACCGGGATTTTCTCGCCGACCCCGGCCCGAAGGTAGAAGACCAGGTCGCCAAAAGGGAGGTGTTGACCAAGCTTAAGGGGCTTTTAGAAGAATTTGGTAAAGATTTGAAAGACAAAGAACGAGTTATTTTTTATGAGCGGTTGCTGGCCGAAGACCCCCTCACCTTGCAACAGATAGGGCAACGTTTTGGGATTTCCAGGGAAAGGGTGAGACAAATTGAGGAAAGACTCCTTAAAAAACTGCGCAAGTATCTCAAAGAAAGGCTCCCTGATGCCGAAAATTACCCCCTGGCTATTGAAACCTCTTAGTCTATTTGTTTTGCTGGTCCTTTTTCTTGGCTGGCCTTCTTCCGGATATAGCCGGTGTACCGCGGCGGAGAATTATTATCACTTTCTGGTAGCAGAATATCTGTTAGGGCAGGGCAAACTCTCCCAGGCCAAACAACACCTCGAAAAGGTAGTAAGGTGTGACCCAAAGGCCATCTTCCCCAAGAAGGAATTGATGAAGGTTTACGCCGAAACCGGGGCCTATGATAAGGCCATCAAGCTGGCCCGTGAAATTTTGGCCCTTTCTCCCGACGATAAAGAGACCCTTTTTATCCTGGCCAAACTTTACTGGATGCAAAAACGCCTGGCCCGGGCGGTCGAGACCCTGGAAACGCTCCTTGAAAAATATCCTGATTACGAAGAGGCCCTTTCGGTCCTGGCCGCCATTTATCTCCAGAAAAACGACGTAGACGGGGCCATTGCGGCCCTGGAACGTTTGGCCAAAAAGGAGAACAAAAACCCGGCCCTTTATTTGGAATTGGCCCGGCTGTACCGTAAAAAAGGCGCTTTTGACCGGGCGCGTTTCTATTACGAAGAGGCCTTAAAGCTCTTTCCCGAAAGGCAGGAAGTATACCTGGAATATGGCGAGTTTCTGGAAAAGATCGGGGCGGTAACCGAGGCCGAAAAGGTTTACCGAAAGGGTCTTGAAAAACTCCCCCAGCCCTTTCACCTTTACGAGGCCCTGCTTCGCCTTTACCTCCGTCAACACCAGTACGAGAAGGCGCTGGCCATCCTCCAGGAGATAGAAAAGCAGGCGGGGATTTCTACCCAGTTGCTCTTACGCAAGGCCCTGATTTTACTTGACCTGGGTCGTACCAAGGAGGCCGTCAAAATCTTGAAAGACCTGGTAGAAAAGGATCCCCAAAATTTTACGGCCTGGTTCTATCTCGGGGTGGCTTACGAAAAAGAGGGAAAGAGGGCCGAGGCCATCAACGCTTACGAGCGCATTCCGGTAGGGGATGAGCTCTTTCCCCTGGCCTTAAGGCGCCTGGCCCATCTCCTGAAAGACCCTGACACCCTGGCGCAGCTTTTTGAAAGGGCCCTGGCAGAGAGGGAGGATGACAAGAATTTGTATCTTCTGGCAGCCACGGTCTTTGACGAACTGGACGCCTGTGCCCAGGGGTTAAAATTCGTCAAGGAGGGGCTTAAGAAATTCCCGGAGGACCTGGATCTTTCCCTTTCCGCCGGTCTGCTCCTGGTCTGTGAGGGGAAAGAAAAAGAGGCCTTAAAGCTTCTGGAACCCCTGCTCAAGAAGTACCCTGATAATCCCACGCTGCTTAATTTTGTCGGCTACACTTACGCCGACCTGAATATGAACCTTACGCAGGCCGAGCAGTACATCCGCAAGGCCCTTTCCGAAAAGCCAGATGACGGCTACATCGTAGACAGCCTGGCCTGGGTGTATTACAGGCAGGGCAAATATGAGGAGGCCCTGGTCCAAATCCAGCGGGCCTTAAAGCTCACCCCCGATGACCCTATCATCCACGAACACCACGGGGATATTTTGCTGGCCCTGGGACGGAAAAAAGAGGCTCTTTCTGCTTACCGGAAGGCCTTATCCCTGGCCCGCAAAGAAAAAGACCGTAAACGTCTGCAGGAAAAGATCGAAAAATTGTGCGCCCAAATCTCCTGTTCCCCTTAATACCGGTCCTGCTGGTGATCGCTGGTTGTGCCCTGCCACGGCCCACTTCCTGGAAGCCAGAGCCTTTTATCTGGACGGGGGCGCAGGGAGAGCTGGCCTATGAGGTAAAGTCCCCGAGAGGGACCTTAACAGGCCGGGCTTTTTTTGTCGCGCAACCTTCTTTTTTTTACCTTGAAGTGCTGAACCCCTTTGGGCTGGCGGAGGCCCAAGGATTGGTGGCTGGCCAAGAGGCCAGATTGCTCGTGTTTTCGCAAAGGACTTTATTTAGGCTTACCTGGGAGGAGGGTCAGGACCTTGCTTGCTGTTGGGGGGCCATTGTCCTGGGTCACCTGCCTCCTTCCTGGCTTGAGGGAGCCCTCGTCTTTGCTTCCCACGATGGCTATCTCTTGCGGCGGGACCTTTCCTCCCTTTACGTGAAGGCCTTTTTCGATAAGGAAGGAAACCTTTTAAGGCTTACCGTGAAGGGCGAAAAGACGTATTTTGACATCCGGTACACCACCGCCCACGGGATCCGTCTGACCGAAATAAAAATACCCCCCCTTAAAACCCTGCTCAGACTCAAATTTCTGCGGATAAGAGAAAGGGCTCCCGCCTCGCTTCCTGCCCTTGAGGTTCCGCCTGGTTTTAGGGAGAAGGTTTTTAACCTGGCTTCTTGCTCTGCAAGGGGTTGGCAGGCCTTTCAGGTTTGCCCAGGCCAAGGGCCTTTTTCACTTCTTCCGAGAGGGTAAAAGAGTGTTCTTTTCCCGGGAAAAGGCCCCTCTTGACCTCTTCCAGGTAGGCTTTGATGGCCCTGCGCCCTTCCTGGGCCAGAGAAGCGTAAGCCTTTACGAATTTAGGGCGGAAACCCTCAAAGAGCCCCAGGAGATCCGGGAGGACGAGAATCTGGCCGTCACAAAACGGGCCGGCCCCGATCCCGATGGTAGGGATGTTGATCTCTTCGGTTATTTTTTGGGCCAGTTCGGCCGGTACACATTCCAAGACCAGGGCGAAGGCCCCGGCCTCTGCAATCAGGCGCGCGTCTTTGAGGAGCTTTTGGGCGGAGGCCAGGTCTTTTCCCTGGACCTTGAAGCCTCCCAGCATGGTGGCTTTCTGGGGCGTCAAACCGATGTGGCCCAGCACCGGGATACCGGCCCTCACCAGGGCGGTCACGGTTTCCGCCACTTCTTCGCCCCCCTCCACCTTTACCGCGTCGCACCCACCTTCCTTCAAGAAGCGGCCGGCGTTCCTGATGGCCTCTTCGCGGCTCACCTGGTAGGAAAGAAAGGGCATATCCCCCACCACCAGGGCCCGCCGTACCCCCCGGGAGACCGCCCTGGCGAAGACAAGCATTTCCTCCAGCGTGACCGGAAGGGTATTTTCGTAGCCCAGAACCAGCATGGCCAGGGAATCCCCTACCAGGATTAGATCCAGCCCGGCCTCGTCCAGCAGGCGGGCCCAGATCACGTCGTAGGCGGTAAGGGCCACGATCTTTTCCTTCCCCTTCTTTTGCTGTAGTTCGGGGACGGTAAGTTTAGACAAAGGTGCCATCTCTGTTTCTCCTCAGCCCAAAATATTCGTAAGCCCGGGAGGTAAGGATACGCCCTCTCCTTGTCCGCCTCAGGAAACCGCACCTGATAAGGAACGGTTCGTATACGTCCTCCAGGGTGCGCGGGTCTTCACAAAGGGCGGTGGCCAGGGTGTCCAGACCCACCGGCCCTCCGTCGAATTTCTCCATAATGGTTTTGATGAGCAGACGATCGAAGGGGCCGAGACCGAGATCGTCCAGGTCCATGACTTTCAGGGCTTTCCGGGCTAAAGAGGCGTCGATGAGGGGGCTCTTTTCCACCAGGGCGAAATCCCACACCCGCCGCAGGAGCCGGTTGGCCAACCTGGGGGTTCCCCGGGCCCTTTTGGCGATCTCAAGGGCCCCTTCTTTGGTGAGGGTGATGCCCAGCACCTCTGCGCTGCGCAAAAGAATCTCCTGTAATTCTTCTGGGCGGTAAAAATCGAGCTTGAAAGTGATACCAAACCGGTCACGCAAAGGGGCTGAAAGCAGGCCGCTGCGGGTGGTAGCCCCCACCAGGGTGAAGCGGGGGAGATTAAGCCGCAAGATCCTGGCCCCCGGGCCCTTGCCCACCACCAGATCCAGTTTGAAGTCTTCCATGGCCGGGTATAGGATCTCTTCCACCGTGGAAGGGAGCCGGTGAATTTCGTCGATAAAGAGCACGTCCCGTTCCGAGAGATTGGTCAGGATAGCGGCCAGGTCTCCCGGCCTTTCAAGGACAGCCCCGGAGGTCACGTGGATCTGGGTGCCCAGCTCGGCTGCGATGATATGGGCAAGCGTGGTCTTACCCAGCCCGGGATAACCCGTAAGGAGGACGTGGTCCAGGGCCTCCCCCCTGGCCACAGCGGCTGAAAGGTAGACTTCCAGGACCTTTCGGATCTCGTCCTGGCCGATGTATTCGGCCAGTTTTTTGGGGCGCAGGTCAACTGCTGCCATCAGAAAGCCTTTTAAGGGCCTTTTTTATGATTATGGCAAGGTCTTCTCCCTCTTCAAAGACCGCCTCCAGGGCCGGACGGGCCTCCTGGTTGGAAAACCCCAGGTTCAGGAGTACTGAGAGAGCTTCGTGAAAGAGGGGACTCGGGCCATAGCTTCTGGGGCCTATGAGTCCTAATTTGTTGCGAAACTCTACGCAAAGGCGTTCGGCCCGCCTGGGGCCGATGCCCGGCACTCTGGCCAGACTTTTTACGTCGTTTTCTGCCACTACCCGGGCAAATTCTTCCGGTTCGAAAGTGGCCAGGATATTGAGGGCCAGCCTGGGGCCGAGGCGGGAGACGGTCTGAAGCCTTTCAAAGAGGGTTTTGGCTTCGTTACTCAAAAAACCATAAAGCTCCGGGGTTTCCTGGCGAATTTTCAGGCTGACGAAGAGACGGACCACCTCTCCCGGGGGAGGGAGTTTTTGGTCTAGATTGAAGGGCGTATAGATTTCAAAGACGAAGGGGCTTGCTTCCAGGTAGATTTTGCCAGGCTGTTTTTGTTTTAACCGGCCTTTAATCTCTGCCAACATGGCCCTTTTGCTGTAAATGGTAGATGGCCACCGCCAAGGCGTCGGAGGCGTCGGTGGGGAGATCCTGGTCCGTATTGAGTAAGGCCTTCACCATGAAACGTAATTGTTCCTTGGGGGCGTTGCCGTACCCGGTTAAGGCCTTTTTGACCTCCAGCGGGTGGTAGAAAAAGATAGGCTTCTGCGCCCTGGCCGCCGCCAAAATCGCGGCTCCCTGGGCTTGGCCCAGCTTTAGAGCCGCATGGGGAAAACTTTCGGGAATGACCTCTTCGAAGGCTATTTCTCCGGGCTGATAGACAGCGATCAAAGAGGTGATTTCGTCAAAGATGGTCTTCAGGCGGGTGGCCAGATCCTTTCCTTTTAGACGGATAGTCCCCCAGGTAAGGAGGACCTGGGGGGCCTCAATGATACCGTAACCGGTGGTTCGTAGCCCGGGGTCAATCCCAAGGATGCGCATTATACTTTGGCGCTAACCCGTTCCATAAGTTCGTCAGGGATATCGAAATTGGCATAGACCTGTTGTACGTCGTCATGGTCTTCCAGGGTTTCCATCAGGCGTAACATTTGTTGTACGGTTTTTTCTTCCTCCAGTCTGACCGTGGTCTTGGGGACCATGGTTACCCTGGCGGACTGGATAGGGAACCCGGCCTCTTCCAGGGCCTTTTTGACCTCTTCAAGTTCTTGGGGGGTAGTAATTATCTCGAACTCGCTTTCGTATTCCCGGACGTCTTCGGCCCCGGCTTCCAGAGCAATTTCTAGGAGTTTTTCCTCGTCTGTGCCGTTGCGTGCCACTACGATGAGGCCTTTTTGTTCAAAGATCCAGGATACCGCCCCCGGTTCGGCCAAATTTCCCCCGCATTTGCTGAAAATATGGCGCAATTCCGAGACGGTACGTCTTTTATTGTCGGTAACGCTCTTGATCAGGACCGCCACCCCACCGGGACCATACCCTTCATAGACCGCTTCCTCCCAGGTGGTTCCCGGTTCCTGGCCGGTTCCCTTACGGATGGCCCTTTCGATATTTTCTTTAGGCATGTTGGCAGCTTTGGCTGCCTGGATAGCGGCCCGCAGACGCGGGTTAGCGCTCGGATCCCCGCCCCCTAGGCGAGCGGCTACCATAATTTCCCGGATGAGTTTGGTGAAGAGTTTGCCCCGTTTGGCGTCTTGGGCGGCTTTCTTGCGCTTAATCTGGGCCCAATGGGAGTGTCCTGCCATAATTTCACCTCGTTTGGTGTTTTTGCTTTTTACCGCCCAAATCTTAGCCAGTTTTGTTAAGCTTTGCTAGGTCTGGTTGGGTTTTCTAACGGTTTTGGTGACCTTAATAATGGTTGGGTTTTTCGTGAATCTTTGCTATCTATAGGGAAAGGAGGGCCTATGGGTGAGCTCAAGCTGCTTATCCCTGCGGAAGAGATTGATAAGCGAGTCAAAGAGCTGGGAGCCCGGATAACCCAGGATTACTCCGGTCGACCTGTGGTGTTTATTGGTATCCTGAAAGGGGCCTTTATTTTCCTGGCTGATTTGGTCCGGGCGGTTAATTTGCCTGATCTGGAAATCGATTTCGTCCGGCTGGCAAGCTACGGCAAAAGTGACACCTCCTCCGGAGAAGTACAGATTACCAAAGACATCGAATTGGTTATCAAGGGCAAAGACGTTATCGTGGTAGAGGACATCGTCGACACCGGTTATACCCTGGAGTATTTTCAGGGAGTCCTCAAACTTCACGAACCCCGCAGTGTCAAGATCTGTTGTCTGATCGATAAGGCGGAAAGGAGAAAGGCCAAGATCAATATCGATTATTGTGGTTTTAAAATTCCGAAGGGCTTTTTAGTGGGTTATGGGCTGGATTTTGCCGAAAAATGGCGTCATTT
>DROK01000064.1 GCA_011321895.1 Thermodesulfatator atlanticus | reverse complement strand
TGTGGACGGGAATGACTACGGAAAGATAGGGTTTGGTCATGGGGCGCTAAAATTAATGGGGTTTAAGCGTCCTAAGGTCAGCGAGAGGGTAAGCCTTTTTCCCTGACGCAGGATCTTGAGGGTGATCTTGTCCCCGGGCCGGTGGCGGGTGAGTTCCTGCACAATGTCAAGGACCCGCCGCACAGGTCTTTTCCCGATGCCCACGATGACGTCTCCTCCCAGGATGATCTTTTCCTCCCCCAGAAGGATTATTTTGTCTCCCCCTCTAATCCCGGCTTTGGCGGCGGGGGAGCCAGGAATTACGGTCTGGACCAGCACCCCTTCCTCTGGTTTTATGCCAAAAAGGGTCACCAGCCGCGGAGTGATGTCTATGCCCCTTATCCCCACAAAGGGTCTTACGGCGTAACCCTTGGTGATGAGCTGGGGAATGATCCGGGTGGCCACCTCCGCCGGGATGGCAAAGCCGATATTTTCCGCGTTCGGCTTGAGGATGGCGGTAATGATCCCCACCACCTGGCCTTCGGAATCAAGCAACGGCCCCCCGGAATTGCCCGGATTAATGGCAGCGTCTGTCTGGATGATATTGTGTGAGAGCTCAAGGGTGGGGCTTGGCAGGCTCCGGTTAAGGGCGCTTACCACCCCCACCGTCAGGGTGTTGTCCAGGCCAAAAGGGTTGCCGATGGCAAGCACCTTCTGGCCGATTTTCAGGTGCCGGCTCTCCCCGAAGGTCAATTGGGCCGTGGGGGCCTCGGGTTTGATCTTTAAGACCGCCAGATCAGTAGGGGGGTCAGTCCCCAGGACCTGCGCCTCATACCGTTTGCCCTGCCAGTCGCTCACCAGGATATGGTAGGCGTCTTTGACAATATGGTAGTTGGTGACGATGTGCCCCTCGGCTGAAATAAAAAAGCCAGAACCCACAGCCCTTTCGGGGACGGGTATCTCGGGGGAGGTGGGTTTTTTAAGGCATTCGATATGGACCACCGCCTTCTGGGCCTTCTGGTAGATGGCGATGTTATTTTCCTCAAAAGGGGTCAGGGCCAGGGCTACGTTGGCCCACACCAGCAGCAAGAAGACCTTAAGCCAGTTTTTCTTTAACTTTTGCCAGTACAAGGCGCAAAACCTCCTCTACCTCAAGGTTGGAAGTATCTATGATGATCGCCCCCGGCGGGACCACCAAAGGGGCTATGGGGCGCTCCTGATCCTGCCGGTCACGCTCGATAATTTCTGCCAGCACCTTTGGGAAATCAGGGTCAAGCCCCCGTTTTTTGAGTTCTTCAAAGCGGCGCCTGGCGCGCACCTCCGGGGATGCCGTAAGGAAAAATTTGACGTCCGCCTCGGGGAAGACCACGCTTCCCATATCCCGGCCTTCAGCCACCACGCCACCTCTGGCCCCAAGGGCCCTTTGTTTGTCAACCAGGATCCGTCTCACCCCGGCTACCTTGGCCACCAGGGAAGAGAGACGGTCTATCTCAGGGGTCCTTATGGCCTCACTTACGTCTTCCCCGTTAAGAAAGACCCTCACCCCGTCTTTTCCGGGGACGAGTTCGATGGCTGCCTTTTCGGCCAGGAGACAGAGGTCCTCTTCCTTTTCAGGAGAGACGCCGGCTCGTTGGGCTGCCAGGGCCACGGCCCGGTACATGGCCCCGGTGTCCAGATACAAATACCCCAGTTCTTCGGCCAGCCTTTTGGCCACCGTGCTTTTGCCGGCACCAGCAGGGCCATCCATGGTAATGACCAGTTTCCTAGAGGCCACCTAGCACCTCCTGTAATTTTTCAAGGAAGATGGTGTTTTCCTGGGGAGTGCCGATGCTTACCCGCAGACAGGTGGGGAAACCGTAGGCCTCCATGCTCCTTACGATCACCCCCCGGCGCAAGAGGGCCTCGTAGACCGGCCGGGCCTCCCGGCCCAGATCGACCAAAATAAAATTGGCCTGAGAAGGGAAGGGCTTAAGCCCCATTTCTTGAAAGGCCCGGGTCAGGCGTTTTCTCTCTTCCCAGGTCTTTTCAAGGACAAAACGCAAATAATTTTCGTCTTCTAAGGCCGCTCTGGCCGCTTCCTGGGCCAGGGTATTCACGTTAAAGGGCTGCCTGATGGCGTTTAAAACCGAGGCCAGCTCCTCTTCCATGATCCCGTAACCTATTCTTAAACCGGCCAGACCATAAGCCTTGGAAAAAGTACGCAAAAGGACCACCGGCGGACGCTCGCCTTTAAAGAGGAGGGGCCTTACCCTTGCCGGATCATTAATAAATTCCCCGTAAGCCTCATCAAGGACCACCACCACCCCCTCAGGTAGTTTGCGGTGCCAGGCAAGAAAGACTTCGTGCGTCAAAATGCTGCCGGTGGGGTTGTGCGGGTGGTCAAGAAAGATGAGCCTGGTTTTCTCACTTACCAGGGAGAGATAGCCTTCCAGATCGTGCTTGCCGTTCTTGAGCGGGATTTTCTTGATCTTTCCCCCGGCAGCGGTGACAAACTTTTCGTACATCAGAAAAGAAGGATCACTCATCAGGGCTTCTTCGCCGGGACCAAGGCAGGCCTTGACCAGAAGGTCGAGGACTTCGTTTGAACCGTTTCCTACCACGACCTCACTTTCTTTGACCCCGAATTTTTGGGCCAGGGCCCGGCGGAGCTCATAGGCTGAAGGGTCCGGGTAACGGTTCAGGGTTTCCGCCGCCTTACTCAGGGCCTCAAGGGCCTTTTTAGGGGGCCCGAAGGGGTTTTCGTTGGAGGCCAATTTAATAATCGGCCCCTCAATGCCGAGCTCCCGTCTGAGTTCTTCTACCGGTTTTCCCGGAGGATAAGGCTTAAAACTTCTGAGATAGGGTTTTATCATAACCGTTCACCTTCCTCACAAAGACGCTGACCGGGACCAGGCGGACTTCCTTTTGCAAACGCAAGCGGTACTTGATCAGGGCCCGCAAGGTGGCCGGGTGCGGGTGCCCGATAGCCAGCGTGGGCCCGCGCCTTTTAGCCCTCACGATAAATCTTTCAAGGGCGCGGCACACCGCTTCGTAACCCTCAAAGTGGTCCAGAAAGACCCGCCTTTCCGCAAAAGGAAGGCCCAGGCTCCGGGCCACCTGCGGGACCACGGTTTTAGGGGTGGTGCGGCTGTCCACGTAAATGAGCCCCAAGGCCTTGGTTTCTTCAAGGACCCAGCGCATGTGCTTCGGGTCGGCGGAAAAGGCCGAGCCCATATGGTGGTTTATGCCTATGGCGTAAGGTACCGCAGCCACCGCCCTTTTAACCCGCTTTTTTACTTCAGCTTCTCCCATCTGCAAAGAAATAAAAGCCGAGGCGTCCCTTTTTCGTTCGGCCTGAAGGGGTAGATGAACCAGGACCTCAAAACCCCGGGCGTGGGCCTCGGTGGCAAGCCTTTTGGTAAAACGGCCCTGGGGGAGGAAAGAAAAATTCAGGCAGAGCCCAAGCGCAAAGAACCGGCGCTCAAGCCTCGGGTTTTGCCCCATGTCATCGATGATAATACAGGCCATGGGGGCCGGGGTTTCCCTAAAAGCTTTGGGGGCGGTCCTTAAAGGTTTGACTTCTGGTCCGGGAGGCAGGGGTTTTTCCCTTTCTTTTAAAGGGCGTAAGACCCAGAGGGTGGCGAGAACGGTCACCAGCACAAATAAAAGAAAAAAGGCCCACCCCAGACGCGAAGGGGCGGGCCTTTTGCGGCGGGAAGGCATCTAGTCTGTCTGAATTTCCTTTATTTTTTCCCAGCTTTTAAGGAGCCTTAAGGCCTCCTGGAACTGACTGTCGTAGCGCAACCTTTCTTTGGTGAGTTTGTGGGGTTCCTGGGGAGTCTTGGCTTCTTTTTCTTTATTTTTGGGCTCTCCTTCTTTGCTTTTCTCTTTTTCCTTTTCTTCCTGGTTTTCCAGGTGTTTGGCCAGGTCCTTTTCCCTGATGGCGTGTCTCTTGTTGGTCTTTTTGAGGCATTCAGGGTCAATAAAGGGGACTTCTACGTCAGGTTCAATGCCCTTGGCCTGGATGGAGCGACCGCTGGGGGTGTAATACTGGGCGGTGGTGAGCCTTACCGCCGAGCCGTCCGGTAAGGGGATGATGGTCTGCACCGAACCCTTACCAAAGGTGGGCATCCCCACGATAAGGGCCCGGTGGTGGTCCTGAAGGGCCCCGGCCACGATCTCTGAGGCGGAAGCACTTCCTTCGTTTACCAGGACTACCAGGGGGTATGGGTGTTTGCGGCGGTTGGGGGTGGCCTCAAAACGCATATTTTGTTGCTTGAGCCGGCCTTCGGTATAGACGATCAGACCCTCGTCAATAAATTCGTCCGCCACCCGTACCGCGGCACTCAAGAGACCTCCGGGGTTGTTGCGCAGGTCGATGATGAGGCCTTTAAGGGGGGTATTTTCTTTTTCGAGGTGCTCCAGGGCCGATACCAGCTCCCTCGGGGTCTTTTCCTGAAAGTTGGTGATCCTTACGTAGCCGTAACCGGGCTCGATGGTGAAGTAACGCACGCTTTTTATGGGGATCACGTCCCGCACAAGCGTTATTTCTTTGAGTTCCTGCCAGCCCTCCCGCAGGATGGAAATGGTTACCTTGGTCCCCTTGGGGCCGCGCAACAATTTAACGGCCTCGATGAGGCTCATCCCCTTGGTGGGTTTGCCGTTAATTTTGATGATTTTATCCCCGGGTTTGAGGCCAGCCTTCCAGGCCGGGGTACCTTCTATGGGGGCAACCACCGTCAAGATCCCGTCCCGGATGGTGATCTCTATGCCGATCCCGGTAAAGCTGCCCTTGGTCTCGATCTGGAGTTCTTTATAATCGTCGGGCTTAAGAAAGGAGGAGTGCGGGTCCAGGTTGGAGAGCATGCCCTGGATGGCACCGTAAATCAGTTCCTGCGGGTCCACTTCCTTGACGTAACTGCGCTGCACCAGGTCCAGGACTTGGGAAAAGAGGCGTAACTGGGTATAGATGTCCTTTTTATCGGCATTGGGCGCCGAAAGGAGGTTTCTTCCAAGCACCGTTCCCAACAGGAAAAAGCCGACCAGTACCAAAACAGGCAGGATGAATCTTTTCTGTTTCATGGTCACCCCTTAACGCAAAAGTTTTAATTGGCTCGTATCAAGCCAGGCTAAAGGATCCTGGGGTTTGCCCCGGTAGCGGAGTTCGTAATAGACCCCGCTTTCCTCATAAGGGCTTTCCCCCACTTCCCCGATAACCTCCCCGGTGGCCACTTCGGCCCCGAGTCCCTTTGTTACCTTACTCAAACCACCGATAACCGACAAGAAATGGTAACCGTGATCAATAAAGACCAGAAAACCCTTCTGGCGCAAGTAGGAAATCTTAACAATTTTCCCGGCGTAAGGGGTCCTTACGGGGCTTCCGGCCGGAGCCGCAATGGTGATCCCGGGCTGGAAAAATTTTTCTCCCTTCAAGGGATCCTCGTTAAGGCCAAAAAACCGGATCACCTCCCCGGGGACCGGGGGCGGAAGCATCCCCTTGACTTCTAAAAGCGGGGGAGGGGGGCCCTTCCGGGCCTTCTTCTGGGCCTCCTGCTTGGCCTTTTCCACTTCTTCGCGGGTGGCCTCAAGTTCGGCCCGGGTGCGTTTCAATTCTTCGGCCATCTGGGCGATGGCGGCGTAGGCCTGCTCAAGCATCTTCAGGGTTTCGGCGTAAAGCCTCTTGTTCCTCTTTACCTCTTCAAGGAGGTTTTCTTTTTCTCGCTTAAGGTTTTCTAATACGACCAGCTGGTTTTCGTATTGCCTCTTTAATTCTTCAAGCTGTTCCTTTTCCCGGGCCACGTATTCCCTTTTGGTAGCCAGCTCCTCCCGCTCTTTTTTAATTTTCTGGGCCAGTTCTTGGTCGTGGTAGAGGATGAGGGAGACGTATTCCTGACGCCGGAAAAAAGTAGCGATATCCTGCGGGGCTAAAAGGAGGTTGACCCAGCCGATCTTGCCAAGCGTAGCCAGTCTTTTGAGCCTTTCCCGAAAGAGAAAATTGAGTCGTTCCAGAAGTTTTTCTTTCTGGTGTACCTCTTGGTTCAAGCGGCGCAAAATGAGTTCTTTCTTGGCGATTTCTTCGGCCAGCGCCTCTATCTCTTCCCTTTTTTGGTTGATCTGTCTGGATAGCGCCTCAAGTTCCTGAAGGATCTTTTGCTCTTTGGCGGAAAGTTCCTGAATGATGGCCCCCTGAGCGGGCAGGGCCTTTGGGGGCTTGGCCGCCAAAGCCCACCCGGCCATTAATAGCGCAAATAGCGTCGGGAAGCCCAATAAGATCCGGTAACGCAAAGCAAAATCACTCCTGCTATCAAGATGATGAGTTCTGTGCGCCCCCAGAAGAGGAGCGCCCCGCTGGCGGTGGGGAAGAAATCCCTTAAGACGCCGTCCAGGTAAAACTTGAGGAGATAGACGAGACAGAGGGCCAAAAAGGAGGCCACCGCCCCTTCAAGGGCCGCCATCACTACGATGGGTCCCTGGATAAACCCCGGCGTTGCCCCGACCAAAGACAGGACCTCAAGCTCTTTTTGGCGCTGAGAAAGGGAAAGACGTACCACCAGAGCGATGATGAAACAGGTGGCCAGCCCGATGAGCACAAGCCCGGCCAGCGACATGATTTCCAGAAACCGCTTCAGATTGGCCAAACGAACCAGCCAGCTCTTGGCAAACTGGACTTTGTAGACCCCGGGAAGAGCGGCTATCTTGGCCGAAAGTTTTTTAAGGTGCTGGCTGGCCCGAAAAGGGTCCTTAAAAGAGACCAACAACACCGGGGGGAGAAATTCCGGAGAAACCCCGGCCAGGAGGTCCTTTTCTTCAAAGAGTTTTTCAAGGTCTTTTAAAACTTCCTCGGCGGAGAGGTAAGAGACCTTGGCCACCAGGGGGTAGGCTTCAAGTTCCTCGATCACGGCCCGGGCCTCCTCTTTGGTGCTGCCCGGGTTGAGGTATACGTTTAAGACCAGCTCCTGGGCCACCTGCTCGGTGAAATGGACCAGGTTAAAATAGACCAGCCCAAAGAAAGAGAAGACAGCCAACCCCAGGGCAATCACCAGGGTGGCCGTAAGGTACGCCCAGGGGGCGGTGCGGAATTCCTGCCAGGTGCGTCTGATAAGGCTCACGGGTTGAGCAACCTCCCTTGGTCTAAGACCAGGACCCGCCGGTGGCGGTCTACGTAAAGGGCCTCGTCGTGGGTGGCCAGGATAATGGTGGTCCCTTCAGCGTTTAGGTCCTCAAAGATGTCCATCACTTCTTCGGTACGCCGGCTATCAAGGTTGCCGGTGGGTTCGTCCGCCAACAGAAGGCGTGGCCGGTTGACCACGGCCCGGGCCAGGGCCACTCTCTGTTTTTCACCCCCCGAAAGCTGTTTGACCAGTTGCGTCTCCCGCCCACCCAGGCCCAAACGTTCCAGGATCTTGACCACCCGGCGTCTGATCTCCCCCTCGTTCAACCCCTGGATGACCAGGGAGATGGCCACGTTTTCAAAGACCGTCCGGTTCTCAAGCAGCTTAAAATCCTGGAAAACGACCCCGATCTTGCGGCGCAGGAAGGGTATTTCCTTGCGTTTGTAAGAGGAAAGGGGGCGCCCTTCGAAATATATTTCCCCGGAAGTGGGGGTTTCGGCCCGAAAGATAAGGTTCAGGAGGGTACTTTTCCCCGCCCCGCTCGGGCCGGTAATAAAAAGGAACTCCCCTTTGGCCACGGAAAAACTTACCTCGTCAAGGGCGGTGATATGGGGCTCGTAAATCTTTGATACGTTTTCAAGCCGCAGGATATCTTCCATTTTCGGTTTGCATTATATCAGGGGCCTAATTTAACGCAATTTCACGCCAAAACTTTCATTTAAGACTTATCGACCCCTCGCCGATTTCTATTCAGCAGGAGGCAGCGATGGCCAAGATAGACGCCTTTTTAAAACTCATGGTGGAAGCCGGGGCCTCGGATCTCCATATGGCCTCCGGTAACCCGCCCCTTATGCGGATCCACGGGGACCTTCAGCGGGTCAAATACAAACTGCTGGAAAACGACGAGCTCAAGGCCATGCTCTACGAAATCACCCCGGAGGAGAAGATAAAGGCCTTTGAAGAGACCGGCGACGTAGACTTTGGTTTTGAGCTCCCCGGGTTGGCCCGTTTCCGCGTAAACCTATTTCAACAGAAAAACGGCATCGGCGCGGTATTCCGCCTCATCCCCTCCCAGGTAAAGACCGCCGAAGAGCTGGGGCTTCCCCCCATCATTACCAAACTGGCGATGCTACCCAAGGGCCTGGTGTTGGTAACCGGGCCCACCGGTTCAGGTAAATCTACCACCCTGGCCGCCATTATCGATTACGCCAACCGCCACCGCCAGGACCATATCCTGACCATCGAGGATCCCATAGAATTCGTGCATCGTTCCCGGAGCTGTCTGGTAAACCAGCGGGAAGTGGGGCTGCACACCAGAAGTTTTGCCGCCGCCCTGCGTTCTGCCCTGCGTGAGGACCCGGACATCATCATGGTGGGGGAGATGCGGGACCTTGAAACCATCTCGCTGGCCATTGAAGCCGCCATGACCGGTCACTTGGTGCTGGCCACCCTCCACACCTTAAACGCCGCCAAGACGGTGGACCGAATCATCGAAATTTTCCCCCACGCCCAGCAACCCCAGATCAGGTCCACGCTGGCGGATGCCCTGCGGGCGGTGGTCTCTCAGACCATGTTCAAGAGAATCGACAAACCCGGAAGGGTGGTGGCCTTTGAGATTCTGGTAGCCACCCCTGCGGCCCGTAACCTCATCCGGGAAGGAAAGACCTACCAACTCCCTTCGGTGATCCAGACCGGGCGCCGCTTCGGGATGGTAAGCCTTGACGACTCTATCATGGAACTGCTCCAGAAGGGCTATATCTCGCCTGAGGAGGCCCTTAACAAGGCCGTTGATAAGTCCCGTTTTCTGCCCTTGGTCAAAAAGAGTGAACTTGCCGATTTTACCGAGGTTCCCGTATGATCAGACCAGCCGAAGTCGCCAACCTCATCACCCAGCTGGCCAAAAGTCGGGAAAGGATAAGTGACCTTATCTTCACCCCGGGAAGACCCCTCCAGGTGGCGGCCGACGGCAAGCTCCACCCGGTAAAACTGCCTTACTTTCCGTTGACCGAACTTACCCCTTTTCAAACGGAAGTATTGGCTCTGGCCCTTATCGGGCGGGAAAAAAGGCTTCTAAGGGACCTCTTGCGCACGGGCTCGGCGGACTTTTCCTACCATCTCCCTGACGGGACAAGATTCAGGGTAAACGTGTTTTCCCGTCAGGGCACTTACGCCATCGTGATGCGAAAACTGGCCTCCCGCCCACCCCGGATAAAGGAATTGGGGCTGCCAAAGGCCTGCTACCTCATGGCCCAGGAAAAGTCCGGTATCATCCTGGTGACCGGGGCCACGGGGCAGGGAAAGACCACCACTCTGGCGGCCATTTTGGAGGAGATCAACCACAGCGAACCCCTCCACATCGTCACCCTGGAAGACCCGGTGGAATACCTGCACCGCCCGGCCAAGGCCACCTTTAACCAGCGGGAGCTGGGTAAAGACTTTGACACCTTTGCCAACGGTTTACGGGCCGCCCTGCGTCAGGCCCCGCACGTCATCCTGGTGGGCGAAATCCGGGACCGGGATACCATGGAAGTGGCCCTTTCCGCCGCGGAGACCGGCCACCTCGTCTTCTCCACCATGCATACGGTGGGGGCCGGCAACACCATCAACCGCATTCTCGGGTTCTTCACCGTAGAGGAAGAAAGGCAGGTAAGGATGCGTCTGGCTGATACGGTCCGCTGGATCGTGGGGCAAAAACTTGTCCCGCGTAAAGACGGCGGCCGGGTGGCCATCTTCGACATCCTGTTCAATAACATCCGGGCCAAAGAGACGATCATCAAAGGGGAGGACGAAAACCGGACCTTTTACGACATCATCAGCAAAGGGTCCCCCTACCACATGCAGACCTTTGACCAGCACTTACTAAGCCTTTACGAACAGGGGGTTATCGAAGAAGAGGTGGCTCTTGCCTATTGTACCCGCCGGGACGTGGTGGGGCGCGGCATTGATCTTATCAAGAGCAAGAGAGGGGAGAAGACCAGCGAACTTGAGGACGAAAACCTAACCATTGAAATAGAAGACCGGAGGCGCTGGTGATTGAAGCCAGGTGTGTAAGTTGTGGCAAAAGGTATCGCCTGAAAGGTGACCCCCAGGCCATGGATTTTCTGTCCCTTCCGTGTCCGGAATGTGGGGGCATGCTTGAGATAGCCGGGGGAACAGAAGGGATGGAGTTTGAATTCCTGCTTGACAAGCCCCTGGCCCTGGTCTTCTGGGAATATCCCGGAGACCGAACCTCCTTTCTCAAAGAGCTGGCCCAGGCGGGCTACGAGGTACGCCCCATCAAGAAGGCGGCCTTGCTGGCCCAGTGGCTCAGGTTTAACCCTCCTTCTCTTGTAGTTTTTGTCTGCGAAGAGAAGGAAAAATTGGCCCCCTTCCTTACCATCCTGAACAAATTGCCCATGCCTGAGCGGCGTAAAATCTTTGTCACCTGGGTGACACCGGGGCACAAGAGTCTGGATCCCCGCGAGGCCTTCCTGTTAAGCATAGAGCTGGTGGTAAACGCCGCTGACCTTTCCCGTTTCGTGGATATCCTGGCCCGGGGCCAAAAAATCTGGCAAGACTTTTATACCCCCCTCACCCAGACCGAAGAGGCCCTTGAGAAAGATTTAGCTTGCTTTTAGCCCAAAAATACTTACCATCCATAACGGGTATCATCTCTAGAAAGGGGGTTTTATGGGGATCAAAAAAGCCGTTTTGCCGGTAGCCGGTTTGGGTACCCGGTTTTTACCTGCCACCAAGGCCATTCCCAAAGAGATGTTGACGGTGGTTGACCGCCCTACCATCCAGTACATCGTGGAAGAGGCGGTAAACTCAGGGGTCAAACAGGTAATTTTGGTGACGGCGGCGGGTAAATCCGCCATCGAAAACCACTTCGATTATTCCTACGAGCTGGAATCCTACCTGGAGGCCAAAGGGAAATACGACCTGCTGGAAGAGGTACGCCGGGTCACCAACCTTATCGAAGACATCATCTCCGTACGGCAGAAGAAGCCCCTGGGGCTGGGGCACGCCGTCTACGTCACCCGCCACGTGGTGGGGCGGGAACCCTTTGCCGTATTGCTGGGGGACGACCTGGTGGACGCCGACGTCCCGTGTCTTAAGCAGATGATCGAGGTCTTCGACCGCTTCAAGGGCCCGGTGATCGCCGTCCAGCGGGTGCCGCGGGAGGAGATCTCCCGCTACGGCATCGTGGCCGGGGAAAAAGTGGCCGAAGGGGTCATCCGGGTGCGGGAAATGAAAGAAAAACCCAAGCCCGAAGAGATTGACTCGGACCTGGCCATCATCGGCCGTTATATCCTGATCCCGGAAATTTATGATTATCTCGCCAAGACCCCACCGGGCGTGGGAGGGGAAATCCAGCTCACCGACGCCCTGGCGGCGCTCAAAGACGACCACCCGGTTTACGCTTACGAATTTCAGGGGACACGTTATGATGCCGGGGATAAATTTGGTTTCATGCAAGCGGTCATTACTTTCGCCTTGAAACACCCGGAAATCGGTGACAAAGTCCGCAAATTCCTTAAAGAGAAACTTAAAGAACTCTGAAGAGGAGGGCAGGGCGGTAGAGGTCGTCCTGCCTTACCGTTTAAAGTCTCTGACCTACTGGCACCGCGGGCCCTTTATCCCTGGCGCCCGGGTTTGGGTCACCTTAAAGGGGAAGAAAAAGATCGGTCTCCTCTGGGGGGAGGCCCGGGAAGCGCCCCCGTACCTTAAAGAAACCCTGGGTCTCTTGGACCAGGCCCCGCTTCTGCCCAAAAACCTTCTGTCTTTCCTGCACTGGCTTGCTGATTTTTACCTGGCCCCGGCCGGAGAGGTGGTGAAATACGCCGTGCCGGCCAGTTTTTTCGCCCAGACCAGGCGGGAAAAAGAGGCCTTTAAAAAAGAAACAGTGGCCCATAAGGGGCCAGGGTTTGAGGCCGCCCTCTTTTTTGGTGAGGACTTAAAAGAGAGGGCTTCCCGTCTCAGGGCCCGGATAGAAAGGGTTTTGGTGAAAGGAGGCTCGTGTCTTTTCCTCTTTCCGGACCGGGAGCTCCTTTTTTTCTACGCCGAAAGACTAAAAGACCTCACTCCCCTGGTATACACCGCTGATCTGTCCCCCAAAAGAAGGGAAAAGATCTGGTTTGAATGTCTGACGACCCCACAAAGGCTCATCCTGGGCACCAGGATCGCCCTTTTCCTTCCCGTCACCGCCCTGGCCCTTATCCTGCTCGAAGAGGAAGAACACCACGGCTACAAACAGGAGGAAGGGTTTCGCGCCAACTTTAGGGATCTTGCCCTGATGCGGGCCAAATTGGAAGAGGTCCCCGTGGTCCTCGCCTCCCCAAGCCCCAGTGTCAAGACTTATTACCTGGCCCTAAAAGGGATCTACCACCTGGAAGAAGGGAAGCGCTTTCCCGCAACGGTCAAGCTGGTGGCCTTAAAGGAGGCCAAAGGCCTCTTTTCCACCAAACTGTTAAACGCCCTCCGGCGCACCCTGGCCCGGAAGGGACAGGCCCTCCTTTTCATGAACCGCCCTGGTTACGCCCCCGGAGTGGTGTGCGAAAATTGTGGTCATCTGTGGCTTTGCCCCCGTTGCCAAAAACCCCTGCGTTACTACCGGGAAGAGGCCCTCTTGCGCTGCCCCCTCTGCGCCTACCGGGAAAAGGCCCTGCCCCTGTGTCCTCAGTGTGGCAGCGAAAAGGTCAAACCTCTGGGGCTTGGTACCGAACGGTTGAAAGAAATTGCCAAGAAATTTTTCCCAGAGGCCAGGATCTCTTTGTGGGAAGAAAAGGACTTGGCCGCCGCGGATATCGTCATCGCCACCGCCAAGGTAAGCCGCTTCCCCCCTCTTGAAAGACTCACCCTGGTGGCGGCCCTGGTGGCGGATCAGCTTCTGGGACATCCCTCTTATCTGGCGGCGGAAAGGGCCTATCAATTACTTAAAAAATTGGCGATAATAGCCCATGAAAACGAAGCAAATTTTATCATCCAGACCTACCACCCCGAACACCACCTCTACCGGGGGCTGCTGCAGGGCTACGAGGCCTTTTTCAGAGAAGAATTAAGGCTCAGGCACGAACAGGGTTTTCCGCCTTTCGGGCGGCTGGCCCAGCTCAT
>DROK01000063.1 GCA_011321895.1 Thermodesulfatator atlanticus | reverse complement strand
ATTTCTTTTGCTTTTTCGCTAAAATCTTTCTCTGAAACTTTTTTCATTACTCTTATTAGTTCGTTTGCGTCTTTTTCCAGACTGTTACCCGCGTACATACCAAACGATACGCCACCCAGACTTGCTACTACGAAAGCAGCAAGGGAGTAAATTAGTGCCTCTCTTTCTGTTTTTAATTCAAGAGTCTGGACAATAATGCTTATCAGCCACAACAAACAGACAAAGCCCACGGATAATAAGATGATGTTTTTGGTTTTTAGGTACTTGATGCTTAACATTTGATGAACCTCCTTTAATTTTTGTCTTGCTTTTATTTTCGGAAATATTTCGGGTTACTAAACTAAAAAAATAAAAAAGTCGTTTTTGTTTGCGTGATGAATAAAAATTATGTATAAAAAAGGTTGCCAAATTTTATCTTTGAAATTGCTATGTTTGGTTTACCAGACTATTTGGTTCGTCGTATATGCTGCACCTTATTGAAAATAAAGTTTCAGTTTTTTATAATAAATCCGAAATTAAGAGAAATATATTCTAGTTTTTGGGGAGGGACGGATGCCCACCAAACATCCTCGCCTTTGTGTGGTCCTGGATCAGGAGCTTTACGAGAGGATCAAATTGCTCGCCAAGCTCAAAAACACTTCCATGTCCTCCATGGTGTGTAAACTGATCAAAGAAGCCCTGGAGACCGAAGAAGATCTCCTTTTGGCAAAACACCTCAAAAATGTCGAAGAGGGACAGGAAGGAGGGACAAAGACTAAAATAACATGGGAGAAGAAAAGAAATTCCGTTTAAAATTTCACGAAAAGGTCCTGACGCAAGACCTGCCCAGCCTTAAGCCCACGGTTAAAGACGCCCTGCTCCATTTTCTAAACGAGAAACTGGCCAAAAAGCCTTTTTCCTACGCTCGCCCCTTAAGGGGCAATACCGATGGGTACTGGAAGGTCCAGATCGGGAATTATCTATTGGGCTTTAAGATCGTAGGGGATTTGCTCTTGATTTTATCCATCATCCCCTATTATAAACTTTATGACCAGGTGATCTCGGCACCCAAGAAAATGCACTAGAAGGGAAGCCCAAGATGGTCCTTTTTGAAAAGGCGGGCAAACAAAACACCGAGGCGGCCCTTAAGGTGGCTTACGAGGCCTATAAAAAGCGGGGCCTCAAGCACGTAGTGGTGGCCTCTACTTTTGGGGACACAGGCCTTAAGGCCTGCGATATCTTTGGCAAAGAGGAAGTAAACCTCGTAATTGTGACCCACAACGAGGGTTTTCGCGAGCCTGGGAAACTTGAGCTCACCCCTGAACGCCGCCAAGCGTTGGAAAGCCGTGGGGCCAAGGTTTATACCGGTACCATGGTCTTCCGCAATATTGGGACGGCTATCCGCGAACTTCAACACTATTCCCAGCAGGACCTGATCGCCAACACTTTAAGGCTTTTTGGGCAGGGGATTAAAGTCTGTGTCGAAATCGTCCTTATGGCCTGTGACGCGGGTCTTATCCCTCCAGAAGACGTGATCGCAGTGGCTGGTACCGCCCGGGGCGCTGATACCGTAGCCATCATCAAGGCCATGCCCTCCAATAAACTCTTCAGCCTTAAGGTGCGCGAAATATTGGCTAAACCCTGGGATTGGTAGTTTTTGCTTCCCCTCCCCGGGCGATTTTGCTAATCTTTCCCAAAAGTTTTTAAAGGAGGAAGTTATGGGGGGTACCTACGCCGGTTGTATCTTGCGGGTCAACCTCACCACCGGGGAAATCAAAAAAGAAAAGCCTGATTCCGCCCTCCTGCGCAAATATATCGGAGGGCGCGGGCTTGCTTCTTATTACCTGAGCCAGTTGATGGATCCGGCGGCCGAGCCGCTCTCTCCTGAAAACGTGCTCATCTTTGCCACTGGTCCTTTAACGGGGACTTCGGCGCCGGCAGGTGGGCGTTATATGGTCGTGTGCAAGAGCCCGCTCACCGGCCTCATTGCCTCCTCGAATTCAGGGGGCCACTTCGGGGCAGAACTTAAGGCCGCAGGCTACGATATGATCGTTTTAGAAGGGGCTGCTAAAGAGTCGGTCTACCTGGCCATTAGAGACGACGAAGTTGAGCTTAAACCGGCTGCGGAACTCTGGGGGCTTGAGACCGACGTGGTTACCGACCGGCTCCGGGAAGAGTTTGGGGACGAAAAGGCCAAGGTAGCCTGTATCGGCCCGGCAGGGGAGAACCTGGTGCGCTTTGCCTGTGTGATCAACGACAAACACCGGGCAGCGGGGCGTTCCGGGGTAGGAGCCGTGATGGGGGCCAAAAAGCTGAAGGCGATCATAGTGCGGGGACGCAAAAGACCGGTGGCGCCAGACGAAGAGGTCTTTAAAAATTTCGTGCGGGAAAAGACGGAAATCTTGCGTACCAATCCGGTAACCGGAGAGGGCCTGCCCAAGCTGGGTACCAAGGTGTTGGACAACATCATCAATGAAAACGGGCTTTATCCTACCAGGAATTTCCAGACCGGGGTCTTTGAAGGGACGGAAGAGGTTTGCGGAGAGGCCCTGGTGGAAAAGGGCTACCTTAAGAAAAACCGTGGCTGCTACGCCTGCCCCATTAAGTGTGCGCGGGTAACGGCGCTGCCCACGGGAAGCCGGGGAGAAGGGCCGGAGTATGAAAGCGGCTGGGCCTACGGGGCCTGCTGTGGGGTCAAAGACCTTATCGCCGTAACTGAGGCCAATTTTCTTTGCAACCGCCTGGGGATAGACACCATCTCTTGCGGGGTAACCATAGCCTGCGCCATGGAGCTCTTTGAACGGGGCTACCTCCCGAAAGAAGACCTTGGCCCGGGCCCGGCTTTGAATTTCGGCAGCTCAGAGGCCATCGTGTACTACACCCACGCGGTGGCCTACCGCAAAGGCTTCGGGGATAAGCTGGCCGAAGGGGCGGCCCGGCTGGCTGCGGCTTACGGGCACCCGGAGCTGGCCATGACCGTTAAAAAACAGGAGCTACCCGCTTACGACCCCCGCGGGGCTCAGGCCCAGGGGCTGGCTTACGCCACCTCTAACAGAGGGGGGTGCCACGTGCGGGCCTAT
>DROK01000062.1 GCA_011321895.1 Thermodesulfatator atlanticus | reverse complement strand
GCCGTTAAGACGCGGCTGAAGCGGATCAAACTCCCAAGGATGAACGTAAAAGACAAAAGGCTTTTTTTCCTTCCGGTTGAAAAGACGCAGCAAACGGCGGGTCACCGGGTAAGGAAAGAGGCGGAAATAGCCTCCACCTGCTACGGGGATGTTTAAAGGGCCAAGCTTTACCGTGGAGATAGGGAATTCTTTGAGCGCGAGGTCTTTTAAAAGAAAAGGAAAACGCGGGGCCCTGGGAAAACCGTAGAGATCATGTCGGATAGGGAAAATACTTGAGTCGTAACGGTAACCTTCTTCTGCCAGAACCGGAAGGGCCCAGAGGGTCTTTGGGGTGATGGAATAGGTTGAGGCGCGAAAGCCTTCGATTCGCCGGCCGGCAAGATCTTCAAGCAGGGCCTTGCTGTCCCTCACCTCTTTACGGAACTCTTCAGGAGAGAGCCTGAAGATGGGGACGTGGGACCAGCCGTGGGAGGCGAGCTCGTGGCCCCGGGCGGCGATTTCCTTGATCAGGGCCGGATACCGTTTAGCCACCCAGCCCAGACAAAAAAAGGTAGCGCGAACCCCCCTGGCTTCCAGCAGGTCCAGAAGAGGAGGCAGGACCTGCGGCAGGCGGGGTTCAAGCAGCTCCCAAAGGGGCCGGGAGATCACCTGCGCGAAGGCCTCCACCTGAAAATATTCTTCGACGTCGATACTTAAGGCGTTGCGCATTTAAAGGTCGATGAATGCAAATTCCGGCAGCTTTTTAATCTCTTTTCGGCGTAAGAGATGTTCGTAAAAAACCCTTAAGGCCTCCTGTTTAAGCCCCGAAAGATCATATTCGATCCCCTTAAGGTAAATAAGACATTCCCCGGCGGTGAGCCCGGAGATCCCCTGGCAGCGCTGGGCGATGGTCTTCAGGGTGGCCAGCCCCCGGGCCCGGGATAGGTAAAGGGTGGAGGCAAAAGCCTTGACGGCTTCTCCTTTCGCCTCCCAGGAATCCCTCCTTACGGCAAACACCGCAAACACAAAAGGAAGACCCGTGTGTTCCATCCACAGGGCGGCCAGGTCGTAATTTTCCGGGAAAAGTTCCTGGTATTTCAGGCGTAAGGCCTCGTCCCCGATAGCCAGGTAGGCCCCTTCCCTGATTCCCTCCTTGACCGTCCCCCAGCGGTAAAAGGGCTTGAGGCCGCAGAAGTCTTCCAGAAGGAGCTTTAACAGGGCCACGGAGGTGGCACTGGCAGAGGTGAGCACAACGCAGGCCCGGTTCAGTTCTTCAAGCCTCTTGTAGCCAAAAAGGGTTACGCTACCCACCCTCCCGGTGGCGCTGATAGAGACGTCGGGGAGGAGCAGGTACTGGCCGGCATTTTCGGCGTACTCCAGCGAAGATACCAAGGCCAGGTCCAGCTGGCCTTCCCTTAAGGCCTGGTTTAGGCGGCTGGGGTGGTCCTCCACCAGGACCCATTCAGGCGGCAACGTTCTTTTCAGCCCGAAGACCAGGGGGGCGGTATTCAGGTAGGAGACCAGACCGATGCGCAGCATGCCCCTAACCTAACACAGGCTTAATGGGGCTTACAGTTTAAATTTCCAGGGTCAGACCGTCGTAAGCGGCTATCACTTCTACCCCCAGTTTCCGGCTCAGTTTTTCGGCCACCTGATGGGGACGGGCGCGAATCATGGTCATACCGAAGTGGGTCAAGATGGCCTTTTCCGGCCTGATGGCCCCGATGAGCTCTTCGGCGTCGCGCACTGAAAGATGCTGAACGTTGGGGGAGGGGTGGGGTTTGTAGCGTACCACGTTTAAGATCAGGTAGTCACAGCCCTGGTAACAATCAATGAGCTTGGGAAAAAAGAGGGTGTCCACCAGGAAACCCACCTTTTTTGAGCCAAACTGGAAGATGATCCCGTAAGTTTCGGTGGTGTGGTGGTGGCGGCAGGAGGTCCTGAAAGCGATATTGCCCACGCGATACTCGCTTTCCGGGCGCAGGACCGTGATCTCCTTCAGATAAGGCCGCAGGTATTTGAGGACGACCGCACTTTCTCCTTCCAGACACTCCCGCGGGGCAAATAGTACTCCCCTCTTTTTGAGGCCCCCTTCGGTAAGGCCGTCTATCAGGATATTGACGTCGTTTGAGTGGTCCAGGTGGGCGTGGGTCAGGATCACCCCGCTTAATTTTTCTACGTCCAACCGCGGCCGGGCTTTGGCCATATGTACCAGGGTTCCCGGGCCAGGGTCCAGGACCAGACGGGTGCCATCGTGTTCCAGGTACGTTCCCGCAGAGGCACGGAGTTGCTTGGCCACCACGTAACGCGCCCCGGCGGTCCCCAGGATTTTGATAAGGGCCATGTTTTTGAAATTAAATAGCGGAAGTGTTACTGTAAAGTACGATGACAT
>DROK01000061.1 GCA_011321895.1 Thermodesulfatator atlanticus | reverse complement strand
TAACTCTATGCTGGATTTCCTTTTTCGTCCCAAGGCCGTGGCGGTGGTGGGGGCTTCGAGGGAACCGGGCAAGGTGGGCCATACCGTACTGGAAAATCTCCTTTCTGCTGGTTTTCGGGGCGCAATTTATCCGGTAAACCCCAAGGCCCAGGAGATCCTGGGGCTCAAAGCCTATCCTTCGGTAAGCGCGATTCCAGGGGAGGTGGAGCTGGCGGTTATCGCCATAAGGGCTCCCCTTGTACCCCAGGTGATCGAGGAATGTGGAAAGAAGGGGGTGCGGGCGGCGGTAATCCTCTCGGCGGGTTTTCGGGAAACGGGAAGGGAAGGGGCACAACTTGAAAGGGAGGTCCTTACCAAGGCCCAAAAATTTGGTCTACGCATCGTAGGGCCCAATTGTCTGGGGGTGCTTGATACTTACGCCCGGCTTAACGTGACCTTTGCTGCGGTAAAACCCCTCAGAGGGGCGGTGGGTTTCTTTTCCCAATCAGGGGCCCTGTGTTTGCACCTGCTCGAATGGTCCCGGGCCGAAAAAGTGGGGCTTTCCCGCTTCGTGAGTCTGGGCAACAAATGCGACGTATCTGAGGTGGAGTGTCTCAGAGCCCTGGGGGAAGACCCCCACACCCGCGTCATTCTGGGCTACCTTGAGGGTATAGACGACGGCCGGGCCTTCGTAGAGGTGGCACGGGAGGTCTCCCGTAAGAAACCGGTCGTAATTTTTAAAAGTGGCGTAACCGGGGCCGGGGCCCGGGCAGCCTCGTCTCACACAGGCTCCCTTGCCGGCTCAGAACAGGCCTTTTCCGCAGCGGTAAAGAAGGCCAGGGTCATCAGGGCGGCTACCCTGCAGGAGTTTTTTGATCAGGCCCTGTTCTTTGCCCTTCAGCCTCCCATGAAAGGGCCGGCGGTGGCGGTGCTCACCAATTCCGGTGGGCCGGGGATAGTGGCTGCCGACGCTATCGAGCGCTCAGCCCTGGAAATTCCCACGTTGGGTCCGGAAACCGTGGATAAACTCCGAAAAATACTCCCTCCTTACGCCGCTTTTTATAACCCGGTAGACGTGGCAGGAGATGCCGATGCTGAAAGATACGAAAAGGCCCTGCAAATATTGTTAGAAGACCCCAAAATCAACGGTATACTGATCATCCTCTCCCATACGGCCACGGTGGACCCGGCCGAGGTGGCTGAAAGAATTATCCGTAAAAAGGGTAAAAAACCCCTTACGGCCTGTTTTCTGGGAAAAGAAAGTGTGCGAAAGGGGGCCAGTCTTCTTAAACGCAAAGGGGTACCGGTCTTCCCCTACCCGGAAGAGGCGGTAGTTACGCTGGAAAAATCCTGGCTTTTTACCCTCCTTTCTCAAAAGACGGAGGGCCGGGAAGAAAGTCCTCCGAAGGTGGATTTTGCACGGGCGGCGGCGGTCATGAAACAGGTTCGCGAAGAAGAAAGAAATTATCTTTACGACCATGAGGTGCGGGAGATTCTGGAGGCGTATGGATTTCGTTTTCCCAAGTCCCTGCTTGCCCGGACCACCGAGGAGGCCCTGCTGGCTGCCAAGGTCATAGGGTATCCTCTGGTGCTGAAGGTGGTCTCGCCAGAGATTCAACACAAGACGGATCTTGGCGGGGTAAAAGTCAACATTCGTACCGAAGAAGAGCTGATCCAGGGCTTTCAGGAGATCCTCTTCCGGGTAAAGAAAGCCCTTCCCCGGGCCACCATTACCGGGATCCTGGTCCAGGAAATGATTACCAACGCCCGGGAGGTAATCCTGGGTTTTACCCGGGACCCTCAGTTTGGTCCCATGGTCATGTTCGGGCTAGGAGGTATTTACGTAGAGGTATTGAAAGACGTTTCTTTCCGGCTGGCACCGCTTGAGTTCGAAGAGGCTCGGGAGATGATCCGGGAGATTCGGGGCTACGGCCTCCTGCGAGGCGTACGGGGAGAGGAAGAAGCTGATCTTCCGGCCCTCACCTCAGCGCTGGTGGCCTTAAGCCGTCTGGCGGTGGATTTTCCGGAATTAGTAGAAGGGGAGGTCAACCCCTTTATGGTGCGCCGTCGCGGTGAGGGAGCCGTGGCGGTAGATGCCCGATTGATACTGGAGGGTTAAGCCATGAACATTTGTTATATCCTTTCCCTTGCCCCACACGCCGGAAAGACCACGGCCGTTCTGGGGCTGGGGGAGTACCTGAAGCAAAAAAAAGTACCCTTTACCTACCGCCGTCCACTGGGAGGGCGTCCGGTGGAGGTCAAAGGCCATATCACCGACGCAGACGCCCTTTTTGTTTCAGAGACCTTGGGCCTTGAAATACCGCCTGAGGAACTAACCGGCGTAGTCCTGTCTCAAGAACTGGTAATAGAGGCCTTGAAGGGAGAAAAAAAAGGCCTGCTAGAAAAAGTGGTTTCTCTGCTCCAAAAGGCTGGAAAAGAGGGGCAAATGGTCCTCCTCCATGGTTACGGAGGTTTTTACGCCGGTAATTTCCTGGGGCTTTCGGCTTCCCGGCTTCTTGTAGAAATACCCTGCCGGGTCCTGTTGGTAATGCGTTACGAAGGGCTGGAGAGCCTTGATCTTCTCTTAAAGGTTTGCGAGGATCTTCGGGGAAACCAGGCCGCTCTTCTTATCAATGCGCTTGCTCCGGAACTTTCCGCAGAATACCAGGAATTTGTCAAACCCTTTATCCAGAAGAAGGGGATAAAGGTCCTGGGTGAAATCCCTTACGATAAGGTATTGGCCGGGGTCTCGGTAAAGGAACTCACGGAGGTCCTCCAGGCTAGGGTCCTGTTTTCTTTTGAAGGAGATCCACTGGTAGAGGAATTCTTTATCGGCGGGATGCAAGTAGATCAGGCCATAAAATATTTCCGGCGCAGTCGTAACTTCGGGGTCATCGTGGGCGG
>DROK01000060.1 GCA_011321895.1 Thermodesulfatator atlanticus | reverse complement strand
TAAATGAGCCCGAAATACCGCGCGTCCAATCCGGCCAAACCCGTTAATCCCTACTTTAACCGCCATGTTCTTCCTCCTTAAGGAAAATTTTGCCCCTCACCTAATAAGGAAGGTAAGAAGGGGACATTTTACCGTCAATAGAAAACCCTTGGGGGCCAATATCCCCCTTTAGCCCAGTTCTTTAGACATCAAGACCGCGTCTTCTCCGGTGTCCTGGTAATAAGATCGTCTCAGGCCGTCTTTTCTAAAACCGAATTTTTCATAAAATTTCCGGGCGGCTTTATTGGAAACCCGCACTTCGAGCAAAAGGCGGTTCACCTGGCGTCTTTTAAGAAAGCGCAAAACCGTTTTCAGCAGGAAGCTCCCTACCCCCTTTCTCCTGAAGGAGGGATGCACCGCGATGTTGGCCAGGTGGGCTTCGCCGGCTATCACCCAAAAACAGACGTAACCTACGACCTTTCCGTCAAGCTCAGCCACCCATAAATGGGCGTAGTCTTTGTAAAGTTCCGCATAAAAATGCACCGTGGACCAGGGAGAAGGGAAAGAGACACGTTCAATCTCAAGGATGTCTTTTAAGTCTTGTGCGCGGGCGGGCCGAAGCCTAAGACCTTTCACTATTCCAGTAGATTGGAAGCCTGGGTGATGGCCTTTCTCCCCGCTTCCACCACCAGGGGGGCCAGTTCCTTTGGCGGTTTGTCGCGGTTTTGTATGGCTTTAATAATCATGGCAAGATTGACCCCGGAAACCACCTCCACGTAACCCTCCCGCAAAAAGGAAAGGGCCATGTTCGAAGGGGTGCCCCCGAAAAGGTCGGTCAGGATGAGCACGCCCTGCCCCTGATCCACCTCCTCGATGGCCTTGACAAAAGAGGCGCGGATCTCCTGCGCAGGGGTGGCGGGATCGATGGAAAGACTCTGGATCCCCTCGGTCTTTCCCAGAATAAAGGCACATACCGTCAGGAGTTCTTCAGGCAAACGTCCGTGGCCGGCGATAATGATTCCCGTCATCTCAGGCCTCCTTTAACACGTCACGGTGGGTGACCAAGGTTTGCCTGCCCCAGGCCTTCACCATGGCTCCCAGCTCTTCCGCCACCGCCACCGAACGGTGCCTTCCTCCGGTACAGCCTACCCCCACGACCAGATAGGTCTTGCCTTCCCTTTCGTATTGGGGCAGGAGAAAATGAAGATACTGCTCACATAAATTTAAAAAGCTGTGGGCCAGCGCGTTTCTGAGCACGTATTCCTTTATGCGGGGATCAAGCCCGCTCAGGGGCTTGAGGGTGGGTTCGAAATAGGGGTTGGGTAAAAACCTTACGTCAAAAAGGAGATGGGTCTCCGCCGGCACCCCGTATTTGAAGCCAAAAGAAATGAAATGGACCAGCATTTCGGAAAGGTCAGCCCGCACCCCAAAGCGAGCCTTGATTTCCCGCCTTAGCTGGTGCACGTTATAGGATGAAGTGTCAATGACCACGTCCGCCAGCTCTTTGATCGGGGCCAGCACTTCTCTTTCCAGGGCCAGGGCCTTGGATAACGGGGCCCTCGGGGCCAAAGGGTGGGGTCTTCTGGTCTGACAGAAACGGGCGATGAGTACCTCGTCGCTGGCTTCCAGGAAGACCACTTCCAGGTGGTACCCTTCTTTTTTAACTTTATCAAACACCTCATGGAACTTTTCCAGGAAACTCTCTTCCCTTACGTCCATCACCAGGGCGATTTTTTGGGGGTCCTTTCCCCGATGCTGTTCGGCCTTTATTTCCAGAAAGGCAGGCAGAAGGGTGACCGGCAGGTTATCTACCCCAAAATATCCCAGGTCCTCAAAGGCCCTTAAGGCCGTACTCTTACCTGAGCCTGAAAGGCCGGTGATGATGACGGTCTGGATAGGTTTAGCCTTCGTACGCCACCCCGTCTAAGATCTTTTTGAATTCTGCCCCGTTGCGCGCGGCAATGAGTTGCCTCTTTATTTCATTGTCTTTTAAGATACGGGCCAAACAGGCCAAAGTACGCAAATACAAAGCCTGCTCGTTTTCCGGCGCTAGGACTACCAGAATCAATTTTACCGGTTTATGGTCCAGGGCTTCAAACTCAAGCCCTTCTTTTTTTATCCCCGCGGCGATGACAATCCGCTCAAGGCCGGCCAGCCGGCTGTGGGGAATGGCGATCTCCTGGCCGATAGCGGTGGAACTAAGGCGCTCCCTCTCTTCCAGGACCTTTTTGATCTCTTCGGCCGGAAGCGCAAGCACCTTCCCCAGGCAGGCCGCGATTTCGGCAAAAAATTCCCACTTATTCCGGGCCTTTACCTCACAGAGCACGCACTCTTCCACTACGTAGTCGCTTATTTTCATATCGCCCTTTATAATCGGAAGGATAAAAAAAGAAAAGGGCGGGAAGCGCTCCCGCCCTCTTTTACGAAAGCTCTGGCAAGATCAAAACGTAAGTGCCGTTGCTCTTGCGGTAAAGGACGTTTACCGAAGCGGTTTCGGGGTTGTTGAAGATAAGAAAGTCCTGTTCTGCCGTCTTCATCTGCTCCAGGGCCTCTTCCACTGACATGGGCTTTACGTAGACCCGCTCCACTTCAACGGGCAATTCTTCTTCCCCGGAAGGGCTCAAGGACGCCATCTCCAGCCCCTTGGCCCCGCCCCTTTTGCGGTTTTTCCTTTTCTCACGCAATTTTTTGACCTGGGTTTCTAATTTGGCCACTACCAAGTCGATAGCCTCGTACATGTCCGCCGTCTCTTCTTTGCCCGTAACTTTGTAACCGTCTCCGATAAGGGTGATCTCAGCCTGTTGACGGAACTTTTCCGCTTTTAAAATAACATGGGCTTCCACCGGGCCGTAAAAATACTTCTCAAGTTTGGCGATCCTTTTGTTGACGTATTCCTTCAAACCTGGAGAAGAATCTAGGTGCCGGAAAGTGATGTTGACTTGCATAGGGCCTCCTTAAATGACAGTTATGGTCTTGCGACCCTACTTAGAAATTTTGCCTTTTCGCCTGCTTGCCGGCAATATTCCCAATTGATCCCGATATTTGGCCACTGTTCTCCTTGCTATCTTTACATTATACTTCTCTTTTAAAATATCGGCTATTTTCTGATCACTGTAAGGCCTCTGGGGATCTTCCTGGGCGATGATTTCCTTGATGTATTGTTTGACGGTCTCCGTGGCCACTTCTTCGCCGGAGGAGCTGCGGTAACCGGTAGAGAAAAAGAATTTCAGTTCAAAAATACCGTGGGGAGTGTCGACGTACTTCCCCGTAGTGACCCGACTCACCGTGGACTCGTGAAGCCCCACGTCCAGGGCTACATCCCTCAGGATCAACGGTTTTAGGCCCGCTACCCCTTTCTCCAGAAAATCCCGTTGAAAACGCATAATGCTTTCGGAGACCTTCAATAGGGTGCGGTTCCGCTGCTCGATACTCTTGATAAGCCAGGTGGCTGAGCGGAGCTTTTTCTGAATGTATTGTTTGGCCGCAAGGGGGACCGCCGGATCAGTCAGGAGTTTGCGGTAATAAGGACTTATCCGCAAACGGGGCAGCCCCTCATCGTTTAAGCGTACCACCCACTCGTCCGCTTCTTTAAAGACCAGGACGTCTGGTTCAACGTATTGGGGTTCTATCTCGGTAAAATTTCGGGCCGGTCGGGGATCAAGCCCCCTTATCACCGCCAGGGCCGCCTCTATCTCTGCCACCGAAACGTTAAATTTTTTGGCCAGCCGGGCGTAACGACCAAGCTCCAAATCTTTCAGATGATCCCTTACCAGTAATTCCGCCAGCGTCCCTTTAAGGCCCAAATGCTCAAGCTGGATCAATAGACATTCCTTTAGGTCCCTGGCCGCCACCCCCACCGGGTCGAAAAACTGAATTTTTCGCAGGACAAAGGCTACCTTTTCTTCCTCAACTCCCAGGTCTTCGGCTATTTCTTCTACGGTGACCGCCAGATAACCCCTTTCGTCCAGGTTACCGATAATATATTCCCCGATACGTTGTTCCTCAGGCGTCAAGTCGGAGAGATAAAGCTGCCAGAGAAGGTGGGAAACCAGGTTTTCTGCTTTGGTAAGCTTGCGTTCGTAATCGATGGCCTCTTTTTGTTCAAAGGCAAAACTGGGATAGGCACTCCCGTTATCCTGAAAATAGGCCTCCCAGTCGAAATCTTTCACCGCCTCCGCCCCGAGAGGGCTCTCGGTGGCCAGCGAAAGCCCGTCTTCCGGCTGCTGGTTATCAGAGGTCAGTTCTTCGAAGGAGATGGTTTGTTGATCCACCAGGTCCTGTTCCAAGACGGGATTGGTTTCGGCCTCCTGGCGCAAGACCTGTTCCAGCTCCAGCCGGTTCAGCTGCAATAACTTGATGGCCTGCTGCAGTTGCGGAGTCAGGACCAGCTGCTGGGTAAGTTTGAGGTGTTGTCTTAACTCTAACGCCATATCTCTAATTTAACCTGAAATCCTTGCCGAGGTACAACTCGCGTGCCCGCTCATTTTCCGCGATTTCAGCCGGTCTGCCCTGCGCGATAACCTCACCGTTGGCCACAATATAAGCATAATCGCATACTAACAGAGTTTCACGTACGTTATGATCAGAAATAAGCAACCCAAGCCCTTTTTCCTTGAGATTTTTAATGATTTCTTTCAAATCCGCCACGGCTATAGGGTCAATTCCGGCAAAAGGCTCATCCAGAAGGAGAAAAAGGGGCGCCCGCGCCATGGCCCGCATAATTTCTACCCGGCGTCTTTCCCCTCCCGAAAGGGCGTAGGCCTTCTGGCGCCGCAGATGCGACATACCGAAGCTCTCCAGCAGTTCTTCCAGCCTCCTTTTTCTTTCTCCTCGGGAAATGGCCAAAATTTCTAAAACCAGCAGGATGTTCTCCTCAACGGTTAGACGTCTGAAAACCGAGGGCTCCTGGGGGAGATAAACGATCCCGCGCCGGGCCCGGCGATACATCGGCTCCCGGGAAAGGTCTTCTTCCCCTAAAAAGATCCGCCCTTTGTCCGGGGCGATGAGGCCGCTTACCATATAAAAGGTGGTGGTTTTACCCGCCCCGTTGGGGCCCAAAAGCCCTACCACCTCGCCGGTAGCCACCTTGAGGGAGACGTCTTTGACTACCGTCCTTCTCCCAAAACGTTTGGAAAGGCTCTGGGCTTTGAGTTCTAAAGACATACATCAATCGGTAAAGATAACGGCTTCGGCCTTTTCGTTGGCCTCTGATTCCACCACGTAGCGGTCTTCATTCAGGTAAAGGGTAATCCTGGCCCCTTTAACGGTGTTGTCTCCTTGCCAGATTTGAGGCCGGTCTTCCAGCACTATCTTTTCGAGGTTTTTAAAATAGACGGCCTTGCCCGCCCGGGCGATCCAATCGTCTTTGGTAATTTTTACTTGGCCCAGGGCCACCAGTTTGCGCACCTCCCTCTTGCCCTCCTTTTGGTCGTAATAGACCAGGAGTCTGTCGGCGTAGATGGTCAGGTCCTTCTTTTTGGCCACCACGTGGCCGCTGAAGACCACCACCTTCTGGTTCTGTAAGACCTCCATCCGGTCCGATTTGATGGTGATCGGGGTCTTGGCCTGGACCCCGGCCCACCAAAAGGCTACCAGCAAAAAGGGCAAAAACCATCTAAGCATCAACCCTTACCTTGGTGCGTTTAAGCACTTTCATGGCCCCGCTTTTAAGGTCATAGCGAAAGCCTTTCCCCTTGATTAAGAAGCCTTCGTTTTTAATAACCACCGCCGCTTCGGTCTCAAGGCTCTCTTTTTGGGGCAGGTATTTCAGGACCGAGGTAAAAAGTTTGCCTCTCCTGCCCGCATCCAGAATCACCTTGCCCCGAAAGAGGAACCGGCCTGCCTTGGGGTCGTAATCTCCCTCCTCGGCGGTGATACAAAAACCCTTGTCCGGATGAGCGCACACTTTCAAATCTTTCATCTTGATCCTTTTTCCTTTGAAGATGTACGCCTCCTGGGCCCGGATATTCCACTTCAATTTCCCCTTTTCGTAAATCACGTAATGGAGTTTTTTAAATTCCGTGTCCGGTTCCTCCTGGGGTTTTTGAGGGGGAGGCTCGACCTTGGCCGGAGGAGCGGCTTCCTGGGGCGGTTTGGGCGGCACCACTTTTTCCTGGTGACAGGCCACCAAAAGGCTGATCAAAAACAACGCCCAGCAGAAGGTTCGAAACATTTTAGCATTTCCTCCCATTTGTGGTGGGCCTGGAGCAAAAGATCACACACCTCTCGCACCGCTCCCCGCCCCCCGGGGTGTCTGGTAACGTAATGAACGTATTCCTTGACCGGTGGCCAGGCCTCAGGCACGGTGACCGCCAGACCCACCCTTTTTAACACCGGCAGATCAATCCAGTCATCCCCCATGTAGGCCACTTCTTCGTGCGCCAGGCCCTTTTGCTGGCGGATGGTTTCGTAAAGCCCCAGTTTATCGAGTTCTCCCTGGATAATGAGTTCGATACCCAGCTCTTTGGCCCGGTAGGAGACCGGAGGAGATTTCCGGCTGGAAAGGATTCCCACTTCAAGCCCTGCCATCTGTAGCAGTTTTATGCCCATGCCATCTCGCACACAAAAATGTTTGATCTCCCGCCCCTGAGCGTCAATGATGATGCGGGCGTCTGTCAGGATGCCGTCAACATCCAGCAACAAAAGTTTAACCTTAGCGGCTCGAGCCAGTACCTCTTCAGGAAAGGTAACCATGGTCAATTATAACCCGGTATAGGTCTTTAAGGACCCTTAAGAGCTTTTTGGCCTCAGGAAGGGGAAGGGAGTTCGGCCCGTCACAGAGGGCTGTTTCCGGGGCCGGATGCACCTCCATAAAGATCCCGTCCACCCCTGTCGCCACCGCCGCCCGGGCCAGAGGGGCGACGAACTCTCGCTCCCCTGCCGAAACCCCCTGCCCACCCCCTGGAAGCTGAACGCTGTGGGTGGCGTCAAATATTACGGGGACCCCAAAGCTGCGCATAATGGGAAAAGACCTCATGTCAACCACCAGGTTCCGGTAGCCAAAGGTGTACCCCCGTTCGGTAAGCATTACGCCGGCGGCCCCGGCCGCCCGGGCCTTTTCCACCGCGTAATACATGTCCCAGGGAGAGACAAACTGCCCCTTCTTTATGTTAACGGGCTTTCCCGTCTTGGCCGCGGCCACGATGAGATCGGTTTGCCGACACAAAAAGGCCGGGATCTGGATGAGATCCAGCACCGCCGCCGCCGGTTCGGCCTGCCAGGGCTCGTGGATATCAGAAGTTACCGGGACCTTTACCTCTTCCTTGACCCGGGCCAGCATTTTAAGACCCGCCTCAAGGCCCGGCCCTCGATAAGAGGAAAGGGAGGTACGGTTGGCCTTATCAAAAGAAGACTTAAATACGTAAAAAAAACCGTACTCCCGGGCCGCTTCTGCCATAAAGCGGGCACAGGTCAGGGCGATGTCTAAGCTTTCCAACACGCAGGGGCCAGCGATAAGGAGAGGGACCCCTCGCCCCGCCTCAAAAGAACCGATTTTGACCGGTGTTACTTCCATCTCTTCTCCTTCTGCCCTTCTCCGGGTATTTTAGCCCAAAAGATGGGGGTTGGTAACACGGATTTTGAGCTGCGTACCTACCGCACCGCCTTTCACGGCGAAGGCCTCATACCCTTCCGGGTAGTCTACCGCGAGTCTGACCTGCTTCTCCTGGCGGAAAAAGACCTTTCCGAAGAGGCCTTAAAAAGGCTACTCGCCCTCCGGCAAAGTTTGGAAAGTTATATCCTGAAACACCCGGATTTTTTGTCCTCCTTAAAACCACTGCCCCTGGACCCCAAGGCCCCCGTGGTGGCCCAAAAAATGCTTCGGGCCGCCCAAAAGGCCGGGGTGGGGCCTATGGCGGCGGTGGCCGGGGCCATCGCTGAGGAGCTGGGCCAGGCCCTGCTGACTGAAGGATTGACCAGCGAAATAGTGGTCGAAAAC
>DROK01000059.1 GCA_011321895.1 Thermodesulfatator atlanticus | reverse complement strand
TGGTCATGGCCAGCCAGGGCTACCCTGGAAAATACGAAAAAGGGAAGGTCATCCACGGCCTCGAGGAGGCGGCCCGGCTCCCCGGGGTGAAAATCTTTCACGCCGGCACCGCCCGCAAGGACGGACGTTACGTCACCAACGGCGGTCGGGTGCTGGGGGTAACCGCCCTGGGCGAAGATATCCCTGAGGCCATTGACCGGGCTTACGAGGCGGTAGAAAAGATAAGCTGGGAGGGGGTCCATTACCGCCGCGATATTGGGGCCAAGGCCCTCAAGCGGCTCCCTCCGGAAGTCCTGGTCCTCATGGGAAGCCAATCAGACCGGCCTATCATGGAAAAGGCCGAAGAAATCTTCAAGGAATTCCGTATCCCTTACCGGCTCCTGGTGGCCTCGGCCCACCGCACCCCGGATAAAGTCAGGAAACTGGCCCGGGAGGCCGCCCAACAGGGGGTTAAGGTTATCATCGCCGGGGCAGGCCTGGCGGCCCACCTGGCCGGGGCCGTGGCCTCAGAGACCACCCTCCCCGTCATCGGAGTACCCATCGCCGCCGGCACCCTCGGGGGGATCGACGCCCTCCTCTCCACGGTGCAGATGCCACCAGGCGTCCCGGTAGCCACGGTGGCCATTAACGGGGCCAAAAACGCGGCGGTCCTGGCGGCAGAGATCATAGCCCTTGGCCACCCCCGCCTGCAGGAAAAACTCAAAAAATTCCGGGCCCAAATGGCCCAGGGCTAGCCATGGGAAAGACCCTGTTGCTTTGGGGCCTGACCCTCATCTTCTGGGGGTCAGCCCCGCTTTTTGAAAAGATTGGTCTGAGAGGGACCACGCCCCTGGCCGCCCTTACCATAAGAACCACTCTGGCGGCGATCGTGCTCCTTGGCGCCAGCCTCTTCCTGGGCCAGGCGTCCAATCTCCTCTCCCTTTCCCTGCGGGATTATCTCGCCCTGGGCGTGAGCGGAGTACTGGCCGGGGTGCTTGGGATGTTTACCTATTTTTCCCTCCTCAAAAGCGGGCAGGCCTCCAAAATCGTCCCCCTTACCGCGGCCTACCCCCTGGTGACCGCCCTCTTGTCCTTTCTGGTTCTGGGAGAAAAGCTGACCCCGTTGCGTCTTTTAGGTATCTCGCTTACCATTTTAGGGCTAATCATTCTGCAACGGAGTTGATGAGTTTCCCGTTAAGTGCCCTCTGCGGGCAGGAAAAAATGCAACTGGCCCTCCTGTTGCTGGGGGTAAACCCCCGTCTCAAGGGCGTCCTCCTCACCGGTGAGAAGGGCACGGCCAAGTCCACCGCCGCCCGGGCCCTGGCCACCCTCCTGGAACAACCCTTTTTAAACGTCCCCCTTTCGGTTACGGAAGAGGCCCTGCTGGGCTCACTTAAACTGGAGGCAGCCTTTGCCGGAAAGAAGCTCTTTCAACCAGGCCTTCTGGCGCAGGCCAACGGCGGAGTGGTTTACGTGGATGAGATAAACCTTCTGGCCCGTCCCCTGCTCCACGCTCTGCTCCACGTGCTGGACACCGGGGAGGTATTCTTCGAACGGGAAGGTTTTTCTCTTAAGGCGCCTGCCCGTTTTGTCCTCATCGGCTCCATGAACCCGGAAGAAGGCCCCCTTCCGGCCCAGATACTGGACCGTTTCGGCCTCTGCGTGGCGGTCAAAGCCGAAAGGGACCCGGCCCTCCGGGTTGAGATCGTAAAGAGGCGTCTGGCCTATGAAAGGGACCCGGAAGACTTTTGCCGCCAATACGCCCAAAAAGAAAAGGAATTAAGGAGCCGCCTCCTGGCCGCGAGAAAAAGATTGGCCCGGGTGAGGCTACCGGAAAAGATATTCAGGTTGATCAGCGTGATAGCGCAGGAGGCCGCGGTTTCCGGGCACCGGGCAGAGATAATGCTGACCGAAGCCGCCAAGGCCCACGCCGCTTTAAAGGGCAGGGTTAGCGTTGAGCTTGAAGACCTTGAAGCGGTCAAGGAGCTGGTCCTTTACCACCGCCGCCGGGAAAAAAAGACCGCCCCCAAAAAGAAGAAGGCCAAGACTCCGCCGCCACAGCCCCCTAAAAGCACAAGCAAAGAGGAAACTCGGGCGGGCTCTTCCCCCAAAAAAGAGCCTTCTTCTCCGCCCACCGAAGAGGAAGAGACGGGGAAAAGCAAACCCCAGCCAGGCCTTGGCCCTCCGTCCCGCCCGCCAGAGGAAAAACCCTTCCCCATTGGGGAGGTCTTCAAACCCCAGGACCTTTCCTCAAGTGATACCGCGACCCCTAAGGCCGCGCGCCTGGGCCGGAGCAGCCGGGCCTTAACCCTTACGGGGCCGGGATATTACCTTCGCCCTGTACCTTATCAGGGGGAGGGGCAAATTGCCCTCCTCCCCACCCTGATCTCAGCTGCCCTCAAAGGCGGCGCCAGGCCCCTTAAAGTGGCCCCTGCGGACCTGAAAGCCAAATTAAAACTGACCAAGACCTCGCGGCTCCTCCTCTTTTGCGTCGACGGCTCAGGTTCCATGGCCGCCCAGGCCCGGATGAAGGAAACCAAAGGGGCCATCATGAGTTTGCTCATCTCCGCCTACCAGAAGCGGGACCAGGCGGCGCTGGTGGTCTTTCGTGACCAGAGGGCCAGACTCGTCCTGCCTCCTACCTCCTCGGTGGAAAGGGCCGGCCGCCTGCTCAGGGACCTGACGGTAGGTGGCTCCACCCCCCTCTCTCACGCCCTTTTCAGCCTGCGCCACTTTTTGAGGACCAGGTTACGCCAGCACCCGCACGAAGAGATCACGGTTATCCTTATCACCGACGGCCGGGGAAACGTTAGCCTCACCGGGAAACCCCCCAAAGAAGAGGGTGAAGCCCTGGCCAGGAGCCTGCGGCTCGAATTTCCCCAGGTGCAATTCGTTATAGTAGACACCGAGACGGGGCCTGTTCGTCTGGAGATGGCCAGAGAGCTGGCCAGGGTCCTTTCGGCCCGTTATTTTACACCCGAGTCCCTTAAGGCGGACCGCCTTTTAAACATCATCCGCGAGGTGGGTTGATGGAAAGACACCTTTTCCCCTTTGTAGCGGTGGTGGACCAGGAAGAGATGAAATTGGCCCTGATTTTGAACGTGATTGACCCTTCCATCGGGGGTGTGCTCATCCGCGGTGAGAAGGGCACGGCCAAATCCACCATCGTCCGGTCCCTGGCCGACATTTTGCCAGAGATAGAGGTGGTGGAAGGGTGCCCCTTTTCCTGCGACCCGAACGACTTAAAAAGCCTCTGCCCGGAATGTCAGGAAAAACTTGGCCAGGGGCCGCTGCCGCGGGTCAAACGCAAAGTAAGGGTGGTGGAACTTCCCCTTTCCGCCACCGAAGACCGGCTCGTGGGCAGCATTGATCTTTCGGCGGCCTTGAGCAAGGGAGAGCGGAGGTTCGAACCCGGCCTCCTGGCCCTGGCTCACCGGGGTTTCCTTTACGTGGACGAAGTAAACCTCCTTCCGGACCATCTGGTGGACACCCTCTTAGACGTGGCCGCCATGGGCGTCAACTACGTGGAAAGGGAAGGGGTGAGCTTCACTCACGCCGCCCGGTTCGTCCTGGTGGGCACCATGAACCCAGAAGAAGGTGAGCTCAGACCACAACTGCTGGACCGCTTTGGTCTGTGCGTAAACGTGGCCGGGCTCAAAGAACCAGCCAAAAGGGTCGAAATCTTAAAGCGCCTTGAGGAATTCAAC
>DROK01000058.1 GCA_011321895.1 Thermodesulfatator atlanticus | reverse complement strand
CTCAGGCCACTTTCCGGAACCAAAGACGTAATCCACCTTGGCCTTAACGGCGAAAGTGCCGGGAAGGGGCCATTCTTTATTCAGAAAAGGCCAGCGCCATTCTTTATCTCCCAGGGGAGACCACCAGGGGCTGTCGACCTCGATGAAGAAATCGCCTGAAAGCCCAAGGAAGGGCTGGGCCCCGATCTCCAGCTCGCCGCTGATAAAGAATTCCCCCTTGCCTGTTTCCGGTTGCTCGCGATAACCCACGATGGGGGTGGCTTCGGCGTATCCTTTGATCCCCGCCCGCCCGGTGAGCCCCACCCCGGCCTTTACGTCGTGATCTGCGATTTCGACCCCGGCCCCACCTTCAATTCGGGCGTCAATCCCGGCGGCGGCGGAAATGTTAAGCGAGCCCTGGATCCGAAAGTCCTTGGCCACCTCCGGGTCGGTAGAATACTGACCGCTTACTTTGATGTTATAGAACTTGGCTGGCCCCACCGTGGCCCAGAGCTCAAGCCCCAGCCCGATGAAAAGGAAGACGTTACCTATTACGGGGATCCCGTAAGAGGCCCGGGCCTCTAAAGGAGGCAACTCGCGGCGGAAGTCCTTCTGGGCAAAGAGCTCGATCTCGGCCTGGGGGGTGATCTCGCCACAGACGGTAAAATGCCCCCAGGGGTCGATGATCACCTGGGCGCTGCCGGTGAGCCAGTCGGTAAAATGAAAGGTGAGGGTCCCCTCCGCAAAAACGGCGTAAGGCTGATGGAGGGGGCGCCAGCGAGGTACCTTATCTGCCAGGAGCGCTTTGGCCCGGTCGGCGCTTGCCACCTTGAGACGGACCTTGCCGTCGAACTTTTCGTCCTGGTAGCCCAGTTCTCCCCCGGCTTGAAGGCCCTTTTCGTCCCAGACAAACTCTCCCTTGCCCGCGGCCTTACCCAGGGTGACATCCGTTTGGACCTTTCCCGTGAGATAACCGTCTTTGCGGGGGAGGAGTTCCATTTCCACTTTGGCGATTTTCTTGAAATCTAAACGGGCCTGGGCCCTGGTTACCCTGGGCCCCTGGTCGGTGAGGGAAAGGTCAAGGCTGCCTAAAAAGGCCTTCTGGATCTTGAGTTTTACGTTGGTGGCGGAAAATTCCAGTTCTCCCTGGGAGGTGAGCCTATTTTTGATTTTTGGCCGGCTGATAACCTCTACTCCCTTGATCCCCAGGGCCAGGGGATGACGTTTGAGAATGGAATTTAGACGGTGGAAATCCAGGTAACCTTTCCCGGCTCGAAAGGCGAGACTCCCTGTTATCCTCCGCGACCTTACGCGAAGGTGAAGCCCGAGGTCCCTGGTGGGCAAGGCCGGGTTTCGTAAGGGGAGAAAACCATCTCCCCTAAGACCCCTTTTGGTGTTTTTAATCTCGATTTCGCCCCGGGCCAGGGGGCTGAAGGAAAAGGAAAGCCACCTGGTTTCGTTCTTCGGCACCAGGGCCTGGATCTCGTTTAAGACATCTTCTTGGGGGCGGCCCCTTAGCTCAACGGCGTCTTTTTTCTCTTTTGGGGCCTGGGCCTTCATTTCCCCTCCCACATAGCTCCGAGCTTGGCCATTTCCAGGGCCAGGGCCTCTTCGATCTCCCTGGGACCAACCGGGCCTCCTCCGGCAAGGTGGGCAGCGGTGAGGACGACGTTGCGTATCTGACCACCGCTTAAATGGTGCTGCCGGGCCAGTCGGCTGACCTCAAGGCCGCGGGTCTCAGGCAGGCAGGCCAGGAAACGCCGCCACAGTTTGGCGCGCGTTTCTTCGTCCGGGAAGGGAAAGCGGATGATCAGATCAAGCCGCCTCAGGAAGGCCTCGTCCAGGGCGGGTTCGAAATTGGTCGTCAGGATGACGCTGCCCCGGTGGTCTTCCAGGCGCTGGAGGAGGTAGCTGATTTCCATATTGGCGTAACGGTCTTGCGCCTGGCGGCTCTCTACCCGGCGGCCAAAAAGGGCCTCGGCCTCGTCAAAGACTACCAGCGTTTCCGGAGAGACCAGTTCTTCAAAGATGTGGCGCAGGTGTTTTTCCGTCTCTCCCACCCACTTGCTCGCTACGCCAGCCAGATCCACCACGATCAGGGGCAAGCCCAGGGCCTCGGCCAGGGCCTCGGCGGCCAGGGTCTTTCCCGTCCCCGGGGGCCCGGAAAAGAGGACGTTTATCCCTTGCCGCGGGTAGGCGAGATAGGCCAACCCGGGCTCTTCCCAGACCAAATGGCGTCTTTTAAGACGCAAGAGGAGGTGTTCGAGGAGGCCCTTTTCTTTTGGGGGCAAGATGAGGTCTGCCAATTTCCGCCTGGGTTCCCTCACCGTGGCCAGCCCCGCGGCCTTCTGGCGGTATTTTTCCAGGAGAAATTCCTGCAGGGTAAGGTTGGTCCTGATGAGGCTTTTCAACGCCCGCCGGGAGAAGGGAAGGGGCCAGGACTCCGCAAGCCCGCAGCCTTTGAACACGTCAGCCAGGTATGAGGCAGGCGGGTGAGGGACCAGAAGGCGGTTATCAAAAAGGCCAAGGGGTTTATAGGCGATTAAGACCAGATAAAAACCAAGGTCCTTTATTAAGGCTTGCGGAAGGGCCCTGGCCCGGGCCTCGGTAAGGACGACGAGACGTCCCTCAAAAAGGGCTTCCCGGAGGATCTCTCCCAGGGTGTCATCATCCACCGCCGGCAGAGAAACCGTCCAGGCCGGGAGACCGATCTCCCCTAAGGCCTCTTCCAAAGCCAAAAGGGCAGCTTCTCTTTCCCCTATTAACTCCAGGAGAAAAGGCCTTTCTTCCTCCCGACATCGCCGTGCCAAGGAGACGATCTGGCAGGCCAAAGGCCCCATATTTCCGTTTGGGGCAGGGGACAACTCTTCTACCTGTTCGAGCACGGGCCTTAGCCCGGAGAGGCGGTCAAGGAGCATCTCGGGGAGGCGATATGGCCGGTCAATGAGGGGATATTTTTCAAAGGCTTCCAGGAAACGAATGAAGCGGAAACGCCTGAGCTTTCCCCGGGGATGGTATAGCTCACGCAGACGCGTATAAGAGAGGCCTAAAAGCTGGGCCAGCATCCGCGGGGTAGCCCAGGGAGATTCGGCGGGGGAAGAGAGCTTTCCGCTCTCCAGGGCAAAGGGCAAAAGGAGGGCCAGCTTTTCCTCCTCTTCCAGGGAGAAGGTCTCAGTAAGGAAGGACCAAAAGTTGGCCTCCAGGTCCTCTCGTGCCAGCGCTAAAAAATCAAAGAGCGGCTTCAAAAAATAGGCTCCCTTTGCCCCTCTAGTTGTTTAAATGCTGAAATTTAACAGTTGGTTTTAAAAATTTTTGAAAATTGGCTTCAATTTTCCTTCTATCGAATTTGGTATTTTTCTGTCAAGAAAAAATTGAAATTTTCCGGCTTGAAGGCCAAATTTTTAGTTTTGGGCCTCCTGTAAGGCTTTTTGGTTTTGTGTAAAGCCTTTCCGAAAAAAAGATTATGGATGATTTTCGTAAGCGGGTGGCCGGTCACCGGGAACGTTTGAGGCGTAAGTTCTGGGAATATGGGCTTTCTGCCTTTACCGACGAAGAGGTCCTGGAGCTCTTGCTCATTTTTGGTACCCCGCGCAAAGATTGTAAACCTGCGGCCCGGGCGGCTTTAAAACGCTTTGGTGACCTGGCTGCCGTGCTTGAGGCCCCGGTCGAGGAGCTGAAAAAGATTCCGGGTATCGGGCCCAGAAACGTGCTGGCCATCAAGTTCGTGCACGCCGTGGCCAGGCGTTTTCTCGAACGGCGGCTCAAGGACAAACCCTATCTTGCCTGCGCCCGGGAGGTCTACGAATATTTAGCCCACAGCATGATAGACTTGAAAAAAGAGGTCTTTAAGGTCCTTTACCTGGATGCCAGAAACCACATCATGGCGGTGGAAGACCTCTTTCAGGGGACGGTAAACGAAAGCGTGGTCTATCCGCGGGAGGTCTTTGAAAGGGCCTTTGCCCTGCACGCCAGCGCCATGGTCCTTGCGCACAACCACCCCTCCGGGGACCCGCAGCCTTCAGCGGCAGACATCGTGCTTACCAAAAGGCTTTATCTCGCCGCCAGACTCCTTCAGGTCTCCCTTCTTGACCATCTCATTATTGCGCAGAAAGGATATTTCAGTTTTGCTGAAGAGGGCTTATTGGCCCAAATTGCCAAAGAGGTGGCCGAGAACCTATGAAGGTCGTTATGGCCAAAAAAGCCGGTTTTTGCATGGGGGTGCGGCGGGCGGTTCAGCTCGCTATCAGGGCCTCTTATGAGGCGGAAAAGCCTGTTTATACTTACGGCCCCCTGATCCATAATGAACAAGCCCTTAAGCTTCTGGAGATGCTGGGGGTTAAAACCCTAAAAGAGATCCCTAAAAAGGCCCACGGGACCATCATCATCCGGGCTCACGGGGTCCCCCCTGAGGATAAAAGGCGGCTTAAAGAAGCCGGGTTTAAGGTGCTTGACGGGACCTGCCCCCGGGTGGCTTACGTACAGGCTCTGGCGCGTAAATACAGCCGGCAGGGATACCAGGTAATAATAATCGGGGACCCGGATCACGCTGAAGTAAAAGGGATTCTCGGTTACGCCGGGGGCAAAGGGCTGGTGGTCAGCAGTTTCAAGGACCTTGAGCGCCTTCCCCCGCTGAAGAACTACGTAGTCCTTTCCCAGACCACCCAGGACGAGGAACTCTTTGAGCTCCTTGCTCAGGAGATCCTGGCCCGGTATCCCGGCGGCAAGGTCTATCATACCATCTGTCGGGCCACCCATGATCGCCAGCGAGAAGTTCGTCGCCTGGCCAAGGAATGCGACGCCATCGTGGTGGTGGGGGGCAAACACAGCGCCAATACCAAAAGGCTGGCTTTGATCGCCCGGGAGGAAGGAAAAGAGGTCTTTTTGGTGGAAACCGCTGACGAACTTGATCTAGAAAAACTCAAAAAATACCGCAAGGTAGGGGTTACCGCCGGGGCCTCCACCCCCAACTGGGTAATCAACCAGGTGGTTCGGACGTTGGAGGAACTCCCTTCTCCTTACGAAGCCGCCATCTGGCGGGTAGGGCGCAAGGTTTTGCGTTTCCTTTTTGAGAGCAATCTGGCCCTGGCTTTGGGGGCGGCCT
>DROK01000057.1 GCA_011321895.1 Thermodesulfatator atlanticus | reverse complement strand
TCTGGTCTTCCTGGCCTCCCTTTGGGCCTTTTACAATTATTACCAACAAAAAAGGTTAGATGAGGCCTCTTTGCTTTACGCCCGCGCCCTCATGGTGCGGGACGTTAAACAGAAAAGGGCGCTTCTGGCCGAGGTGGTCCGGAAATACGGGAATACTAGTGCCGGGATGGAAGCAAGACTGTCCCTCTTTGAAATGGATCTCAAAAACGGAGAGTTAGAAAAGGCCCTTGAAGAATTGAATCAGGTATACCGAAAGGCCAAAAAGCCCTTGAAAATATTCGTTTTACTGGGTCGGGGCTACGTCGAAGAGGAAAGGAACCGCTTAAACGAGGCCCGGGCGGCTTACCAGGAGGCAGCGGAGGCCAAAATAGGGCTTGAAGAAGTGGCCTACCTTGATTTGGCCAGGGTGGCCGAATTACAGGGGAATTATAAAGAGGCGGTAAACTATTACCAGAAACTAATCGCCCTTAAGCCGCAGGGGCTTAAGATCGACTTTATTCAGGTAAAACTTGACGAAATCCTCGAAAAGATAGGTCAAAAAAGCAGTTAAAATGTCTCTTCTAATCTTTCAAAGATTAGCGGAGCAACGCATCCAGGAAGCGATGAAAAACGGGGAGTTTGACAATCTCCCCGGCAAGGGCAAACCGCTTAAGCTCGAAGACTTAAGTAACATTCCCGAAGAGCTACGTCTGGCGTACAAGGTCCTGAAAAACGCCGGTTTCCTTCCCCCTGAAGTGGAACTCCTCAAAGAAATAAAGACGGTGGAGGACCTTTTAGAACACATGGAAGAGGAGGAACACCGGGTACGGCAGATAAAGAGGCTCAATTACCTGATTATGAAATTAAACCAGCTGCGGCGCCGCCCCATCAACCTTGAGAAAGAACAGCGTTATTACAACAAAATAGTGGAAAAAATTGAGGTTTTTGGCAGTAAAAAGGCCAAGGCCAGACAGCTTGAGAGGCTTGAGGCCGGGGAGGTCCCCAAGGTCGACTACAAAAAGATCGAACAAAAGACCCTCCTTACGGTTATGGCCAAACTACACGCCAGGCGAGCTTGACACCGGCCTTAGGCCTTTTATTATTAAATCTTGGGTCGGGACGTGGCTCAGCCTGGTAGAGCACTGGGTTCGGGACTCAGGGGTCGCAGGTTCAAATCCTGCCGTCCCGACCATCTGGGTCGTTTTGGTACGTTCATGTAGCTGATTTTCTCAATCCTTACCTCCGTTTCGTGATCTATCTCTACGAAGCGAATCCGACTCTATCTTGGAATCCACTGGTCTGTGGTACGTGGTAGCGGAGTTCAGAAGACTTCTTGCCAGCTGGCCCGGGCTCAGGGGAAGCCTTTTCCTGCGCCACCGATTAACGGTCTTCAAGGTGTAGGACCCGGGCTGAGGAGGCGGGAATACCCGGGGAGCTGAGACACCCCCATGTTCTGAGGCACACGAGGGCCATCAAGCTTTTGAGGGCGGGGGTGCCGGTGACCGCCGTTCAGCAGTTCCTGGGCCACGCAGATATTGCTACGACGACCGTCTATCTAAGGTTCAGCGGGGGAGGAGATAAGGAGGATCATGGAGAGGGGGTTGATCTAGGCTGTCATGCGACTTCAGGATCTCTTGATTATCGTCTCGTAATCGTTGTGTGTTCCGATCCAAACCCAGATGAAATTCTTCCCGTCCTTGATCGCCAATGCCCTGTAAGAATCGGAAATCCTTACGGACCAGAACTTGCCGACCTTCTTGAAACGTAAGGAGGAATGGTGGGGATCTTTTTTAAGTAGCTCGAATCTAACTCTGGCTTTTTCTTTTACTTCTTCAGGCAAGCCCTCAAAGATTTTCCAGAACCTTGAAGTGGCTTTATGCACCGGAGATCAAAGATCCTTCAGTTTTCCGGCTCGTTTTTCTTCAAGAGCTTCTTCAACCAGGAAATCGAGGAGTCCCTTCCTGGAATGTTCTTCGATTTCTTTGTCCCATTTTTCCCAATCTTTTTCCAAAATCCATTTTCTAAGCATGATGAAGTCTCTTTCAGGAAGCTTCTCGATGATAGCCTTTATTTCTTCTACCGAAAACACGATTACACCCCCTTTCGTTTTCAGCATACATACTCCCTTATCCCATGCCAAGGGCCAATTTCGTTTCTTTCATTTCTTCGAACGAAAAACCAGGCCAAGAAAGCGGGGAAGGCCCTCGAGGGCTACCTCTTTCGGGTCGCACAATCCCTGACAGCCCTTCTCAGGATACCGACCATGCAACTCGTGCAGATGGGCCTGGCGTAAGACGGGTGCTCCCGGAGTTCCATCTTCCCCGTGCCCGGAGACCCTGAACGCCCTGGCCCAGGGCCAGGAAAAAACGCGCTTTTACACGAGGGCCATTAAGCTTTTGAGGGCAGGGGTACCGGTCACCGCCGTTCAGCAGCTCCTGGGACACGCCGACGTCGCCACCACGGCGGTCTATCTCAGGTTGAGCGGAATGGAGATACGGAGGATCAGAGGGGTGCTTTAGAAAACATCAGAGTTTCTTTTTGATCCCTGAGACTTTTTCAACGCTTTAAAGGCCTGGTT
>DROK01000056.1 GCA_011321895.1 Thermodesulfatator atlanticus | reverse complement strand
TACGAGGAAAAGGCGGCCCGCAAGTTTTTGACCCCAAAAATCGTGCCTATATTGGCCGAATTAATCAAAGAGCTCGAAAATTTACCCTCTTTTGAGGAAAAAGACCTGGAAAGGCTGTTTCGGGGACTTGCCGAAAAACACCAAATCAAACTAAAACACATTGCGCAACCCGTCCGGGTAGCGCTTACCGGGCGCACGGTAAGCCCCGGCCTTTTTGAAATCATGGACGTTTTGGGCCGGGAGACAGTCCTTAAACGTCTCAGAAAGGCCCTAGAATACGCCAAGGAGGCCCCAGATGGGTGATATCATAGCGATCGTTTTGGTAGTGGTAGGCTGGATCCTGATTAACCGGGTGGTGTTACCCAAACTAGGGGTACCAACCTGAATGTCGCCTACTTGCTCGCTGGATGAGCGGGGCCAAAAGAAGAAAAAAGGTTAATCCTCCCCTTCTTTGTCCAAGGATTCCACCGCGGTCGGATAGAGATGAAAATGGACGGTCTGGCCGCGGTCAACTGCTAACAAGGCGGTAGAGACCCGGAATTCCTTACCGATTATTTCTCCCTCCCTCAACCAGAAGAAACCGTCTTTGTAGGCCTCAAAAATCCCTTCGTAACGGGTCCCCGCCCGGGACTGGATAACTATCTTCTGCCCCTTTAATTTCTCGAAGAGACTCTGGGGTTCCTGGGGCTTTTCGTTCTTTTTGAGGACAATCTTCTTTTTGGGTTTCATAAAAAACCTCTCGTCATTCGTTTTCTTTTAGAAGCCTCTTTCGGAGCTCGTACGCTGCGAGACCGGAAGGGTAGTAATTCTCTATCTTTTTTATAACCTTAAAACCCGTACTTTTAAAGAGAGAAAGGGCGGGCTCGTTTTCGCAGCCCACGTGGGCCCTAAGGGTCAGGTAACCGGCCGCCAGGGCCCGGGCCTCTGCCCAGCGGAGCATCCTTTTGGCCAAACCCTTTCCCCGGGCCTCAGGCCTTACGTAAATGGCCATTACGTCAACGGTGGCCCGAAAATAAGAGGGAAAAAGTGGCCCCAAAAAGATAAAGCCGGTTTTTGTGCCGTCTGTTTCAAGGACCATGACTTCGATCCAGGGATCCGTTAACCACCCATTTATTATTTCGACGTACGGGCCAAATTTTTCAAAAACCCGGCTGGCGTCCAGGATAAAATCTCTGTCCGTCGGTCTTACCCGCCTCAGGCTGGCGGTTGACTTTCCAGGCGTAAAAAAGTTAGACATTTAAATAAATTCCTCTAAGGGGTTTTGCCATGAAGATCACTTTTTACGGCCACGCCACTTTCAAGATAATAACCCCGGAAGGGATACGCATCCTCATCGACCCCTGGCTTGATAACCCCCAAAGTCCGGAAGAAAAGGACCTCGGCCCTTACGATCTGATCCTGATCACCCACGCCCACGGAGACCACCTGGGAAACGTCTTAGAACTGGCACGCACCGCCACCACCGAGGTGATCGCCATTCACGAAATCCAGCAGTATCTCCTGGCCCACGGGATACCTAACGTAACTGGTATGAACATAGGGGGCAGCTACCGCACCAAGGGGCTTACCATTACCATGGTCCAAGCCCTTCATAGTTCTTCTATTCAGGAAGACGAAGCCTTGATTTACGGGGGAGACCCGGCGGGTTTTGTGGTGCGTCTGGAAGACGGGCGCGCTTTCTACCACGCCGGAGACACAGGGCTATTCTACGACATGAAACTCATCGGTGAGCTCTATCAGCCCGAAGTGGCCTTTTTGCCCATCGGGGACCATTACGTCATGGGGCCCAGGGAAGCCGCCAAGGCCTGCGCCCTCCTCCGGCCCAAGTTGGTCATCCCCATGCATTTTGGCACCTTCCCCCTGCTTACCGGAACACCGGAAAAGTTTGCCCACTACTTAAAAGAATTTGCCCCGGAAGTCGAGCTTAAGGTCTTGGCGCCCGGGGAAACGATCGAGTGGTAATGCCTTTTGCGGTAAGTTTTGTCGGCTTCCATAACACGGGCAAAACCACGCTTTTGGCGGCGGTTGCCAAGGAATTGATGGCCCGGGGGCTTAAGGTCGGGGCCCTTAAATCTTCCAAGGAAGAAAGGCCCCATTTAGAACGCCCGGGGGCGGATACCGAAATCTTCTGGGCCGCCGGGGTCCAGAAGGTTGCGTTCTGGGGGGCCAAAGAAGGCCTTTTGCGTTACCACGTACCGGAAAAAGACGACTTCAGTTTCTGGTATTACCTGAACCGCTTTTTCCCGGAAGAAGAGATCGTCCTCTGTGAGGGCTTCAAAAAGATAAGGAGCCTGCCCAAACTGGAAATCGTAAGGCCTGACGGTCCGGAGCCCCTTTTTGCCAAGGGACTTCCCGGACTCATCGCGGTCATCAGCCCCCAAAACCTCCAGACCAGGCTCCCGGTCCTGCCCCCTGACCCGAAACAGATAGCCACTTTCATCCTGGAAAGAAGGCCCCAAAGAAAGGCCCCAGCCACCTTATTGGTGGACGGAAAACCCGTCGGTCTTACCCGCTTTGTCGCCAAGGCCCTGGCAGAATCCGTAAAAGGCTTCGTCCGAACGTTGCGCGGGGTAAGGGACCCGAAAGTAATCGAGTTAAGGATTGATTCTTTCGAAGACCAGGGCTAAAGCCCGGGCCAGCGACCTTATCTCCCACTGGGCCTTCAGGTGGTTCCTCTTGGTGACGAAATCTTCCCAGACGAAATACGGCCCGGTGGCAAGCAGGGTGGTGGCTGCTCCCTGAGGGGTGACAAAGCGCGCGTCTTCTTTCCTGATACCCCGGGCCACCAGACGCTGGTAAGCCGAAAGCCCGGCCCTGAGCTGTTCTTCGTAAACGTCCCGGGCCTCTGCGTCAAAGGAAGGGGGACAGACAAACTGGTCCACCTCGGTGTAGCGGTGGGAGCGCTGGTTAAAGTTGAGCCAGGTGTGACGGACAAACTGGTGAGAAAAGAGGCGGCTAAACCCCTCCACTATGACCGCCAGCCACCCGAAAGGGGCCGTTTGCGCCGGGGAGACCTGAATTACGTAAATCTCCGGCCTGGCCCAAACACCCTGATATTCCTGCCAGGAAATCTCTACCAGGTGCCCCAGGGAGTATTCCTCAAGGCGGGGCTCCTCAAAGGCCGAAGAGACTACAAAGACCCGGAACTCTTTCCAGGCCTCTCCTTCAAGAGAGGCCTTAAGAAGGACCTTAAAGGTTTCATCTTCTAAGGCCTCGGCAAAATGGCGTAGATTAAGACAGACTCTGTCCTCCGCCCACCAGGCCTTAAAGAGGAAGGGCATAAGACGGGCCTTTTCCTGAGGCGAAAGGTCGGTCTGAACCACCAGAGGGGAATGGGCAAAGATGCTGGTGTGTCCGGAAGATTTCAAACGCATAAGAAAAGCCAGGAGTTCTTCTGGCTCTTTGAAACGTTTTTCCGCAAAGAGGTTGAGCGGCCTGGTACTGGCATAGCAGATCCGGGCCCCCAAAAAGCTGAGAAACAGGGTATCGGCAAAAAGGGCCTGGTTTTTTTCTAACAAGCCCTCCAGAAAAGGGCGGACCGTGGTCTCAAAACCTTGGTGGTAATTTTTTAGGGAAAATTTCACCTGTGGTAACCTCCGGTACTGCCAAAGCCCCCGCGCGAGGAAGGGGTGGGCGGCTCCTCCAGGACCTCCCACGGGGCCTCCACCAGGGCCTTCAAAAAGACCAGCTGGGCGATCCTTTCCCCCGCTTTAATAAGTACTGGTTCAGCACGCAGATTCAACACCGGCACCTTGAGCTCATCTTCGGCCCCGCAATAGTCAAAATCAATGATACCGGCAGAATGCGGAAAGATAAGGCCTTTTTTGCGGAAAAGAGAGGACCGGGGAAAAAGGAACATGGCATAGGGAGGAGGGGCAGCGATCACCAGCCCGGTACGCACCAAAACCTGGGCCTGGGGTGGGACCACGGTGTCCTCAAGGGCCCTTATATCCCACCCCACCGCCCCGGGCGAGGCCTTTTCGGGAAGGCTGGCCCGGGGGTCGCAACGCCATACCTTTAAGCGTAAATCCTGATCTCTTCCCACTCGGTCTGCAGGTCCTTTAAGAGGTCAAGCCCCTCCAGGAGGGCGACCCCGGTCTCCAAAACATCCAACCCAGAGATGTAGCGGCAAAATCTCGCCGTTTCAAGGGCGGTACCGATTTGTTCCGGGGTCAAATGGGTAATTTTCTCCTCCAGCTTATCGTAATCTTCTTTACGCACCCTTATTTTACGTCCCACCGGAGAAAACCGGCCGATTTCTCGCAAGGCCAAAAGGACGTACCAGATGTGGGGTGTTACGGGAAAATCAACCCCTCCGGGCACCGCAGCCAGCCCCTGTTTGATCTTCTCCCCCGCGGGGGTGAGGACGTAAAGCCCTCCCGGGAGGAGGTCCACCAGACCGGAAGCCAGAAGTTTACGCAAACCGTTAAGGACACTTGGGTGCCGGTCTTCAGGGTAAAGGGCCAAAATCTCGGCTTCGCTTACCCCGCGCCAGAGAGGAATCCCGCGCATTATGAGCATCTCGTCCCTGGTGATTACGGGTAAGCGGTGGATATTGGAGGCGATTTCCGCAAGCAGCCTCCCTTTCTGGCTGGGGAACCCGTTTCCTATCACGCCCTGCTCTTCGGCCTTTTTGACCCAGGCGTCGTCAGGGGGCATATTCTCGGTCCGGGTCACCGTGATCGCCATGACCGCCTGGGCGTGAACCGGAGCCAGGTCTTCCAGCCGGAGCAGCTCCTCCCCGTAAGGGGTGAGTTCGTAGGAACCGTCCGGCTTGCTGACGATTAACCGAAACCCTTCCAGGCGGTAAAGACTCTGTTTGATCCGGAAAGGATCTTTCAGCTCCTGAGCTGCCAGGAATTCTTCGATCCCTTCCGGGGTCTTGAGCGGGGCCTGGGCCACCGCCTTCAGGACGGAGATGTTCCAACCGCTCAGGTCCAAACTCGGGTTAACGGTAATGGGCCGGTAAAAGAGCTTGGCGGCCATCAAAAGGTGTTTGCCAGGAACGGTAAGTTCCCCCTGCGGGTCAATGGCCCCCAGTTGTTCCAGGACTTCGGTCCTTTGTCCTGCCAGGATGTCTTTGAGGACGCGGGTACTTAAAGAGATCTCCGGGACCAGACCGGTACGCAAGGCCGCCCAGAGCTGGGCCCCAACCCCGGTAAAGGCGAAAAACTCTCCTTCAGGCAAGGTAAAGGTGATAAGCCTTTGGGCCTCGAGCTGAAAAACGTGGTCTTCAGGGATGGGTTCTAAATAGTTTTTGCGTGCCGGACCCACGGGCAGGGCCAGAATGCTTTTGGCCAGTTCCGGGGTCACAAAAAACTCTACTTCCGCACTCCGGTAAGCCTCAAGGATGGCCTGGGCCCAGGGCTGAAGTCGTCCTCCTTGCGCCAGCCCCCTTTCTTCCAGCTCTTTATTGAGATCAGGTTGAAAATCCGTCCGGCCTTGGGCCCGGGTACAGATCTCAAGGATGGAAATGATCCGCGAACCCACCAGCCGGTACCCGTCGTAAAGCTCGGCGAAATTGAGGGCACAGGCCTTCTCGGCTGCTTCCAAAGACTCAAGGACCAAAAGGCCACTCCTGGTCAGGGCAAAGCTTTCTTCCTCTTCGGTAATAAGACCTGCCAGGCGGAGGTGGAGCAAAACCTCAAGGTCTTCTGCAGAGAGTTCTTCCACCTTCTCCAGACTGCCGGTGGCTAAGCGCCGCAACATTTTCAGATGCCTGACCGTTACAATCATAGGCCTACCTCCTGTCTCTAGGAATAAACCCTCCCAGACTACGGTAATCACCGCCTGGACTTTATCAAGCAAGGGAGAAGAGACTCTGTTGGCGCGGGCGCGCGGTGGGCTCCTTCTTTTCTTCTTCGGGGGCAAATATTTTGACCTTACCGTAGACCCCGTCGTAACCCGGCCTGATGTAAAGACGCCCTTCCCGCACCCGCTCAATACCCTCTATGATGGGAGCGGGAACGGTGTTTTTCAATTCTTCAAGGTCGCGGTAGAGCAGCAGCTCAAACTCTGTACCCCCAAGCTCTATCAGTTGCTGATAGGTGCGTCTTACTACCTGGCTTTGCACCCCTTTACCGAGGGCCTCGGCGATAATTTCCAAAAGGGGGACCAGGTGAACCGCCGGAGGCTTACCCGGCGGAACAAAACCTTCCGGACGGTCTGCCAGGTCTTCCACCCGGTGCATTACCCCTACAGTCAGGGGTTCCCCACAGACCGGACAGCGCCCACCAAGGGCCTTGGTCTCTTTGGGAGACAGGCTCACACCACAGGCCCGGTGGCCGTCAAAATGATATTTGCCTTCTTCCGGGAAAAATTCGATGGTAAAGGCCAGTTTATCTTCCTTAATGGCCTGAAAAATGGTCTGAAAAGAGGGTTTACCGTAAAAGGCGTTGGCCTCCCTGCCCAGTTTGGCGGGGGAATGGGCGTCAGAATTCGAGACCAGGGTGTAGCGGTCAAGGGCTGAAAGACGCCAGTTCATAGGAGGATCTGAAGAAAGACCGGTTTCCAGGGCAAAGATATGTTCGGTCTCCTCTTCAAAACATTCTTCCACGGCCTCAAACCCCGAAAAGGCCCCGAAAAGGGAATACCACGGGGTCCAAACGTGGGCCGGGATCACTATTATTTCTTCTGAAATACGAAAAAGGAGTTTGACCAGCTCCTTTACGGGAAAACCAAAAACAGGGCGGCCGTCTGCCTCGAGGTGCCCCAAGGGGGCCAGCAATTTGTTTATTTCCCGGGCGATTTCCAAAGAGGGGACCAGGATCAGGGTGTGAACCCGCCGGTTCTTTTTTCCTCCCTGGCTAAAGATATTGGAAACCTCAGCGCTCAAGATAAACCTGGGGCCCTCAGGATCATCCCGCCAGACGTAAAGCCCTTCTTCGGCAGGGAGCAGCTCTTCTTCCAGCTCGGCCAAATATTCCGGATGCGTAAAATCACCTGTTCCTACCACGGAGAGCCCTTTTTCTCTGGCCGTTTGGGCCAGAACAGGAACAGACATATCTTTGCTGGTGGCCCGCGAGTAGCGGCTATGAATATGAAGGTCTGCCAGGAAAATCTCGTCCCAGGCGGGAAGGGCTATGTCTTTTACCGTCATGGGTCAAGGACCTCGTAGATCACCTTCAAAAGTTCTGTGGGAGAAAAGGGTTTGGCCAGAAAAAATCCCGGAAGTTTTTCCAGATGCTGGCCCTTGGGATAACCGGAGATAAAAAGCACCTTCAGCTCCGGTCTTAAAGTTAAGGCCTCTCTGGCCAGATAGGCCCCGCTTCCTCCAGGAATAACAAGGTCTGTAAGGAGGAGATGGATAGGCTCAGGGTAATTTTGTAAAAAGGAAAGGGCCTTATTCGCGTTTTCCGCCTCAAGTATTTTGGCCCCGCTGCAACCAAGCGCTTCTTTTAGTAAGTGACGCACTTCGTTTTCGTCTTCTACCACCAGAATAGTAACCCCTTTTAGGTCTTTGCTGGTTTGGGACTGGTCTCCAGGCCTTTTTTGGGGAGCTAAAGGGTCTTCTGAAAGGGGGAGATAGATCTCAAAGGTGGTCCCCTGACCGGGCAAAGAATGCACGGTGATGTAGCCCTTCATGTGCTTGACGGTGTTGTAGACCACGAAAAGCCCAAGCCCTGAGCCTGTCTCTTTGGTGGTAAAGAACGGGTCAAAGATATAATCCAGGTGTTTTTTGGGGATGCCGCTTCCGTTGTCTTGCACCCGAAGATAGGCGTAAGACCGCTCTTCGGTAGGGAAAGGAGGTGTTTGTTCCCTCATCTCTAAAGTGATTTCACCTCCCTGGGGCAGGGCTTCGGCGGCGTTAAGGACCAAATTCATGACGATCTGCTCGATATCAGAGGGATCTCCTTTTAACAGGAGGGGCTTGGGGGGCAATTTGAGCCTTATTTCTATTCGCTCCTCGATAAGGCGCCTAATCATAGGATAAAGGTCCACCAGGGTCTGGTTCAGATCGAAGACCCTTTTGGTTTGAGAACGGTGACGGGAAAAGGTAAGCAGTTTTTTGGTAAGGTCCCCCGCCCTTTTGATGGAGGCTATGATGTTTTCGGCGTATTTTTGGGTTACTGGATCGGAAACCTTCTTCTTCAGGAGTTCCGCGTAACCCATGGTAGCGGTAAGGATGTTATTAAAATCGTGGGCGATGCCCCCGGCCAAACGCCCGATGGCTTCAAGCTTTTGGGAACGGCGCAGGTGAGCCTCAAGCTCTACCCGTTGAGTTATATCGTGTAAGACCGCTACAAAATGGGAAATCCTGTTTTGTTCGTCCCGTACCGGAGAAATGGAAAGTTCAATGTAGAGTTTATGGCCATCTTTGTGGCGGATCTCCACTTCACCGTGCCAGCTCTTCTCCTCCCTTAAAGTGCGCCAAATGTCCCGGTAGGCCTCCCGGTTGGCGTCTTTCAAGAAGTTAGGGATCCGGTGTAGGACCTCTTCTCGGCGATAGCCGGTGATGGTCTCAAAGGAGGGGTTGAGGTAGATGATTCTTCCCCGCCGGTCGGTGATGAGGATGGCCTCAGCCGACTGCTCCACGGCCTTGGCCAAAAGCCTCGTCCTTTCTTCGGCTTTAATCTTTTCGGTAATGTCTTTACAATGTTCAATGACACCCACCAAGTTGTCTTCTTCGTCCCGCAGGGGGAAAGTCGAGAGTTCGATCCAGCCCACGTGCCCTTTGTCCGTAACGTAGGGGACTATCTCTTCGGCAGGCATTCCGGTCTTGAGAGTCTTGATGGAGGGACACCAGGGACAGATAAAGTCCCGCTGCTGGTAAACCTGATAACATTTCTTGCCTTCAAGGGGTAGAGCGTGTTCATAACGCTGCCTCATCCAGTAATTGACTTTGACAATATTGAGTTCCCGGTCGAGGATACTTATACCGTCCCTTAAGGCGTTGAAGATGTTTTCTAAAAACCTGTCATACGACCCCAGTTTGGGGCTTGAAGAAAGATTCGTTAACACTTTTTCCTCCCGCTCTCTGCATTTTAACATTGAAAGAGAAAAACCTCCAAAGCCTGCTGCCGTTGACGAGGCCGGAAGGGGCTGCTACCCATGAAACATGCTCAAACACATATTTGACAAGATAGAAAAAGGAAAACGCCTAACCCCAGACGAAGCCGTTGTCTTATGGGAGAAGGCGGACTTTTTTGAACTGGGGTCCTGGGCCCGCCTGGTCCGGTTCCGGCTTCACCCGGAAAGGATCGTTACCTACATCATTGACCGCAACATCAACTATACCAACGTGTGCGTCTCGGGGTGTAAATTTTGCGCCTATTACCGCAAACCGGGAGACCCGCGAGGGTATGTCCTTTCCCAAGAAGAACTCCACCGTAAAATTGAGGAAACCCTGGCCTTGGGTGGGACCCAAATCCTTCTGCAGGGGGGGCTTCATCCGGAACTTCCCTTTTCTTTTTACGAAGACATGCTCCGGGAGATAAAGGAACGTTTTCCCCAGATTCATATCCACGGTTTTTCTCCTCCAGAGATAGTCCACTTTGCGCGGCTGGCAGGTCTTTCTATCAAAGAGGTGCTTGAGCGCCTGAAGGCCGCAGGCCTTTCTTCTATTCCCGGGGGCGGAGCAGAGATTCTGGTGGACCGGGTGCGGCAGAAGATCTCCCCTCACAAATGTTCTGCCGAAGAATGGCTCGAAGTGATGAGAACGGCCCACCAACTGGGGTTGAAGACCACCGCTACCATGATGTTCGGCCACATAGAGACCTTCCGGGAAAGGATTGAACATCTGGAAAAGATCCGCCAACTCCAGGACGAAACCGGGGGCTTTACCGCCTTCATCCCCTGGCCCTTCCAGCCCGGCCACACGGAACTTAAAGTACCCAAGGTACTGCCGGTAGAATACCTAAAAATGCTGGCCCTCTCGCGCCTTTATTTAGACAATATCCCCAATCTTCAGGCCTCCTGGGTAACCCAGGGGCCCAAAGTGGCCCAGATAGCCCTTGAGTTTGGCGCCAACGATTTCGGCAGCACCATGATTGAAGAAAACGTGGTAGCGGCGGCCGGGGTGACCCACCGCCTCTCTGTTGCAGAAATCGAAAAAATCATCCGAGACGCCGGCTACGAACCCCGAAGGCGACGCATGGATTACAGCCTTATAGAAGGCTGAACGCATGGAGATCAGGCTCTCGAAAGACCCCACCCTTTACCGCGCCCGTTTTTTGGACCCCGTGGTGGAGCCTCCCATCGAGGACGGGGCCGTGATCACGGCCAGGGGCGTGATCGTGGAAAGCGGCCCTTACCAGCGGGTCAAAAAGGGGTTTTTAGGGCCAGAGCAGGACCTGGGAGACGTATTGCTTTTGCCGGCCCTGGTTAACGTCCACACCCACCTTGAGCTTTCATGTCTTAAGTGGCGCCTGACCCCAACGGGGTCTTTCGTCGGGTGGGTCAAAAATCTCTTACGTTTGCGCGGTCAAATAAGACCAGAGGAGACAATCGCCGCCGCACAGGAGGCCTTAAAGGAGATGTGGCGGCAGGGAATAGGCCTCCTGGGGGATCACGGAAACACCGGACTTTCGGTGGCCGTCCTGCGGGAAGCGCCGCTTGATAGCGTTTTTTTCCGGGAGGTCATCGATTTCAGGGGAAAAAGCACGCTTAAAGAATATTTGAAGGAAAACCTGACTTCCGGGCGGGTAACCTATTCCCTGGCCCCGCACGCCCCCTACACCGTCTCACCCCTCCTGATGCAGGCCATTAAAAGCTGGACCAGAAAATATGGTCTCCCTTTTTCCCTGCACGTGGCTGAATCCCCGGAAGAGGTGACTTTTTTAAAGACCGGAAAAGGTCCTATCAGGGAGTTGCTGGCAGAAAGGGGGCAGTGGTCGGCTTCTTTCGTGCCCCCGGGGCTTTCCCCCGTCTTTTATCTGGACCAACTGGGAGTCCTTGACCAGGACACCATCTGTGTCCATTTGACCCAGGCCTCTTGCGAAGAACTGGAGTTACTGGCCCAGAGGGGAAGCAGACCCTGTCTGTGCTTGCGAAGCAATACTTTTCTGGGGGTAGGTATCCCCAAGGTCCCCTTGATGTTAAAACTGGGGCTTAAACCCTGTCTGGGTACCGACAGCTTGGCCAGTAACGACAGGTTATCTGTTTTTGCGGAAATGGCGGCGGTGGCCAAATTTTTCCCCGAGATTCCAGCGGATGTCATCTTGAAAATGGCGACCATCTGGGGGGCGCAGGCCCTAAAGAGAAAAGACCTCGGCCTTATCACCCGCGACGTGCGGGCCGATCTTTTGGTTATCCCCTGGGGAGAAAATTTCTACGAGCGGGAAGGACTTATTAACCATCCCCCTGAGCAATTGGGGCGACTTTATGGTTAAATTATCCACAGGATGTGGGTCTTTTTAGGACTAAGCCTGATATTTTTCTTCTTCGCCACCGGAGGCTGTGCCTACGCCTTTGGCCCCGGGGTACACCTGGAACTGGCCTTGAAATTTCTGGAAAAAACCGCCGCTTTTGAGGGCCTTTTGGGCCTGTGTTTCCTCTACGGCAACCTGGTCCCCGATTACTTTCTCTCTTCCGGCACCTTAAAAAAATTGTTTCATAACGAAGAGACTCATCTAAAACTTTTGACCAGGGCCCAAAGCCCGGGCGAAAGGGCCTTTGTGGCAGGCTTTGGGGCCCACTTAAAGGCAGATAAAGTGGCCCATGAAAGACTCGTCCCTGCCCTTAAACGCCGTCTGGAACTACCCGAAAGGCTCATCCATTATTATCTCGAATGGACCCTGGAAAGAAACCGGGCCAGCAAATGGTATCTCCTGCGCGGGCTTCTCCTGTGGCCAGCCCACCAGGAGCTGGACCGTTTTTTGATAAAGGCCCTGGCCCTTGACCGCTACTTATTTTTGACCCGCAAGTGGGTCTCCCTTACCAGCTATCGCGTTTTCAAAATCAGGCGGCGGCGGGCCCCCACCAATCTGGCCCTCCTCTTTGAACGCTGCTTCCAGTCCGCGGAAACCCGCTGTCTGGCGGAAATGGCAACTTTAATTGAGACTCCTTCAGGAGAAAACCGATGCGGGTAGTGGGTTCAGGGGCTTTAAATTTAGACCTCTTTTACGAAGTAGAAGATCTAAAAGCCATCGACCCCCGGCTGGAACCGGGAAGGGAGCTTTGGGGGAGCCGGGAAGAACTTTGGACCCTGCGGGAAAGGCTGGAAAAAAGGGGACGTTTTTTGACCAGCTCCGGCGGGGGCTCTGCTGCCAATACCATCTACGCTTTGTCCTCCTGGGGTTTTAAAACCGCCTTCATTGGCGTGGTGGGCGAGGACGAAGAAGGGGCCCAGGTGATGGCTGAACTAAAAGGGGTTGATCTCTCCCGGGTAAAAAGAAAGGGACACACCGCCTGTTCACTGATAATCCTTGACGCCCAGAGAGACCGGGCCATCTTCGTCAGCCCTGGAAGCCACGAAAAACAGATCTCCGCCCTGGTCCCCGCCCAAACCTCCAGAGAAGAATGGCTGCACCTGAGTTCGTTGATAAGCGAAGAGGGGTTTGCCTTCCATTTGCAACTTAAGAAACAGCACCAGGGGCCCTTTAGCCTTGATCCCGGAGAAATTTACGCCCAAAAGGGGCTGAAAAAATTGTACCCCTTACTCTCGCAGGCAGACCTTCTCTTCATTACCAGGCAGGAGCTTGAAATGCTGGGGGGCGATCTTCCTTTTCTTCGGCAAAAGGTAAAACGGATATGTCTTAAAAGGGGCGCTCAGGGGGCCATAATTTATGACGACCAGCCGTTTGAAATAAGCCCGGTCTCTGCCACTAGTATCGTAGACAATACCGGGGCCGGGGACGTCTTTGATGCCGGTGTGATCGCCGGCCTGCTCTCCGGGCTTACACTAAAAGCCGCAGGGGAGCTGGCTGCCTCCTTGGCCGCCCTTTCTCTGCGGGATTACGGCCGGCGCGGGTATCCCTCCCGAGAGGAATTCATCCAAAGGAGAAACCAGTATGATAATACCTAAGGGGGTAGAAAGGGTTCTCGGCAAAGCCAAAGGTAAGGGACTTTTTGCGGATCTTTATTTTGAGGAAACAGAAAGCACTTACATCGTGCTTGAAGGGGACCAACTGGAAAAGGTGGTTTCCGGGATAGATTGCGGGGTTGGCTTGAGATCAATTTACGGAGACTTTCACACCGCTTACGCCTACACCAACGAAATCAGCACCAAGGCCCTGGAGGATCTGGCCGCAGTCATTGGCCAAATCGTGGGTGAAGGTCCAGACGCCATAAACCTAGGTGAAGAGCTCCAAATACCCTTTTTAGAAATAAAAGAACCCCCCTTTGAAGCCGGCCTTGAACAAAAGATCTCCCTGGTCCAACGGGCCAACGAGGTGGCCCGGGGGGTTTCGCCTGAAATCGTCCAGGTAAAAGTGGTCTACCAGGACGTTTACAAAAAGATCACCATCCTTAATTCTGAAGGGGAATGGATCAGCGGGGAAAGACTTTATACCCTTTTAGCCGTCCAGGTAGTGGCCAAAAGGGGGGAGGTAATTCAAACAGGTTATGAACCTTTGGGAGGTGCCATTGGGCTTGAAATTTTTGCAAAGACCCCACCGGAGGAGATAGCCGAAAAGGCTGCCAGAAGGGCCCTGCTCATGCTTTCGGCCCGCAAGGCCCCCGGGGGCACGATGCCGGTGGTATTATCCTCCGAGGCCGGAGGCACCATGATCCACGAGGCCGTGGGACACGGCCTGGAAGCGGACCTGGCCACGGAAGGTTTTTCGGTTTACGCCAACAAGTGCGGCCAAAAAGTGGCCTCTTCCCTCATCACCGTGATCGATGACCCCACCCTCATGTATCAACGCGGGTTTTATCAGTTTGACGACGAAGGGGTAAGGCCTACCAAGACCGTGCTTATCGAAAACGGAGTCCTGAAAGACTTCCTCTACGACCGACTGACGGCCATGAAACAGGGCCGCGCCTCTAACGGCCACGGCCGGCGAGAGTCTTACCGCCATCGCCCCATCCCCCGCATGTCAAACACCTACATTGCTCCCGGCCCCCACAGTCCGGAAGAAATCATAAGGAGCGTGGAAAAGGGCCTCCTGGTAAAAAAGATGGGGGGCGGCCAGGTAGACACCATTTCGGGAAATTTTGTGTTCGAAGTCACCGAAGGCTACCTCATCGAGAAGGGCCTTTTAGGCGAACCGGTAAGGGGCGCCACCATCTCGGGCAACGGCCCCCAAATCCTCCAAATGATCGACATGGTGGGCAACGACCTGGGCTTTGCCATCGGAACCTGTGGCAAAAACGGCCAGGGGGTACCGGTCTCCGACGGGCAACCAACTTTACGGATTCCTGAAATTGTAGTAGGTGGAGCGGTAGATTGATCAGGGGAGCGGGCCATGTGTGGCATCATCGGGGTTTTTGGACATAAAGAGGCCGCCAAAATCGCCTATTTCGGCCTTTACGCCCTGCAACACCGGGGGCAGGAAAGCGCAGGCATAGTGGTATCAGACGGCCGAAACGTACGGGAACACAAGGCTCTCGGGCTGGTAGCCGACGTCTTTGACGAAAACACCTTAAACAACCTTAAAGGACACATCGCGGTGGGGCACGTCCGTTATTCCACCACCGGCTCCACCACCGTCAAAAACGCCCAGCCCTTTTTTGTTACTCACGGCAAACACACCTTTGCCCTGGCCCACAACGGAAACCTGGTAAACGCCCACCTTTTACGCGCCGAGCTTGAAAGGCAGGGCTCCCTTTTTCAGACCACCATGGACAGCGAGGTCATCGTCCACCTCCTGGCCAAGGCCTTAAGACGAGGCATCCTTGAAGCCATCAAAGAAACGATGGAATTGATCGAAGGGGCCTATTCCATCGTCCTCCTGGCCCAGGACAAACTCATAGCCTTCCGGGACCCTTACGGGTTCCGCCCCCTGGCCTTAGGGATGCTAAACGGCGGCTACATTGTGGCCTCAGAAACCTGTGCCTTTGACCTGGTACAGGCCCAGTATTTACGGGACGTAAACCCCGGGGAGATCCTTATCATCGACGAGAACGGTCTTTCTTCCTATCAAGCCGTTGAAAGCGAAAAGCTTGCTCACTGTGTCTTTGAATTCATTTATTTTGCCCGCCCGGACAGCTACATCTTCGGGGAAAACGTCTACGTCTTTCGCAAACGCCTGGGTTTTGAACTGGCCCGTGAGTGTCCCCTTAAGACCGATTTTGTTATGCCCTTTCCCGATTCCGGCAACTACGCCGCCATTGGCTACGCACAAAAGGCAGGCCTGCCTTTCGAGATGGGGGTGATCCGTAACCACTACGTGGGACGAACCTTCATCCAGCCCTCCCAGAGCATGAGGGATTTTTCGGTTCGGGTAAAACTAAACCCGGTAAAAGAAATATTAAGGGGCAAGAAGGTGGCGGTGGTGGACGATTCTTTGGTGAGGGGGACCACCAGCCGTACCCGGATAAGGGCCATCCGGGAGGCCGGGGCTTACGAAATAAATATGCTCATCAGTTGTCCTCCCATTCGTTACCCCTGCTTTTACGGAATCGACTTCCCCTCCCGCGGTGAACTCATCGCCGCCAAACATTCGGTAGAAGAGATCAGGCGTTACCTTGAGCTTGATCGCCTTTACTACCTCTCCCTGGAAGGCCTCCTGAGGGCGGGAGGAGAGAGCAACCAGAAATTCTGCCTGGCCTGTTTTACCGGTAATTACCCGGTACCCATCCAGGCAGGCCTCAGCAAAGAAATATTTGAAACCCAGGAGCCTTTATGATTGCCTACCGCGACCTTCAGGAATTTCTGGCCCGGCTGGAAAGGGAAGGAGAACTGCTACGGATCAGGGAACCCCTTTCTCCCCGCCTGGAAATCCCGGAAGTCACCGACCGGGTCTGTAAACTTTACGGTCCTGCCCTCCTTTTTGAAAACGTACCGGGTTATGACCTTCCGGTACTCACTAACGCCTTTGGGAGTTACCGCCGCATCTCGCTCGCCCTAGGGGTCAAAAACCTTGATGAACTGGCCCAGGACGTGTTGCAATTTCTGGAAATAGAAGCCCCGGATTCCATCTTTAAAAAACTCAACCTCATCCCCAAATTAAAACGCCTGGCCAACATCTTCCCCAAAATGGTCAAAAAGGCCCCCTGTCAGGAAATAGTCTTTAAAGGGGACGAGGTAGACCTTTTTAAGTTGCCCGTTCTCCATTGCTGGCCCCAGGACGGAGGCCCTTTTATCACGCTGCCGGTGGTGATCACCAAACACCCCGAGACCGGGGTCAGAAACGCCGGGATGTACCGGATGCAGGTCTTTGACCGGAACACCACCGGGATGCACTGGCATTTACACAAGGGCGGGGCCCAGCATTACCGGGTGGCTGAACGGTTGGGAAAGAGGCTTCCGGTGGCGGTGGCCCTGGGTCCGGACCCGGCGGTTACCTACGCGGCCACGGCCCCCCTTCCTGACGACGTCGACGAGATGCTCTTTGCCGGCTTCCTGAGGGGCAAACCGGTAGAACTGGTCAAATGTTTGACCGTTGACCTGGAGGTGCCTGCTAACAGTCAGATCGTACTGGAAGGCTACGTAGAGCCGGGAGAAAGACGGCTTGAAGGCCCTTTTGGGGACCACACCGGCTACTATTCCCTCCCGGATTATTACCCCGTTTTTCACGTGACCTGCCTGACCATGCGGCGAGACGCCATCTATCCGGCCACCATCGTGGGCCGTCCCCCGCAAGAGGACTGTTATCTGGCCAAGGCCACGGAAAGGTTATTCCTCCCCCTCATCCAAAAGACCCTGCCTGAGGTCATAGACATAAACCTGCCGCTTGAAGGAGTCTTTCATAATCTGGCCTTTGTTTCTATAGACAAACGCTACCCCGGCCACGCCCGCAAAGTGGCCTGCGCCCTTTGGGGCCTGGGACAGATGATGTTTTGCAAAATAATCGTGATCTTTGACAAGGAAGTTAACGTCCAGGATATTTCGGAATGCTTGTGGCGGTTGGGTAATAACATCGATCCGGAAAGGGATATCTTCTTCGTCAAGGGCCCGGTAGACGCCCTGGATCACGCCGCTCCTTATCCCTATTACGGTAGCAAAATGGCTATCGACGCCACCCGAAAATGGCCAGAAGAAGGCTTTAACCGGGAATGGCCTGACGTAATAGAAATGGCCCCGGAGGTCAAAGAAAAAATAGACCGTCTCTGGCACAAGCTCGGGGTAGAAAAGTTTCTCAAAAAATATCTCTAACCCTGGGCGAAAGAGCGCTCAAAAAGTTCTTCGATGGCCTTACGGCCGGCCTCGTTGAGATACCTCGTACCGGTCCCGACAAAGGTCTGGTAGGAGATCACCGGCGTATCTTCTTTCCACTGTCCTTCTTGCCAGGTAAACCACTTGCCCTGCTTCTGGTCAAAGACGTGTAAGGGGCGGTTGAAGAGTTTGGCCAGCTCCGCCGCCCAACCGGTACCACCTTTAACGGTATGGTTGGGCAAAATCTCACCCACTATAAAGACCTGGTAGCCTTTATTTACCATGTGAAAGATGACCTGGAGCACTTTCCTTATCCGCTCCGGCTTGGCGTAGTTGCGTTTCATCATCCTGGAGACCAGCTCCATGCTGATGTCGCCACGCTTAAGCTCCTCTTCTGAAAGCACCACCAGATTTTTGGCCCGGTCAGGGGTGTGTCCTTCGTAGGTGAAAACTACCTCTTTTACCCCCCATTTTTCGGCGTATTCTCCGAAAGTAGCCTCGGCCCCTTTAAGGCCGCTGTGATACAGGGTGCATTCTTCGGGTTTCATCTCTTACCTCCACTTCAAAGATAGGGTGCTTCTTTTTTATACCACGCCACAAAGCGCCTGATCCCCTCTTCAATGGGTACCTGGGGGTTATATCCCAGAAGACGTTTGGCCTTGGATATGTCCGCATAGGTAATAGGAACGTCTCCTGGCTGAAAGGGCAGAAACTTGAGGCGGGCCTTTTTGCCCAGGTTTTCTTCAATCAATTTAATGAGGGTCAAAAGGTCGGTGACCCGGGCCTCGCCCAGGTTAAAAATTTCGTAATCAAAATCCTTATCAATGGCGGCCAGGACTCCCTGGATAATGTCGTCAATATAAGTGTAGTCTCTTTTGGCAGAACCATCCCCGTAAATGGGAATTTCCTCCCCCCGGTCTATCAAACGGGTAAATTTATGGATAGCCATTTCTGGACGCTGACGGGGGCCATAAACCGTGAAAAACCGAAGACAAACCACTTTAAGGCCGAAAAGATGATGGTAGGTGTGGCACATGAGCTCATTGGCCCTTTTGGTGGCCGCGTAGGGGGAGGCCGGACGGTCTGAACATTGGTCTTCGGAAAAAGGCACCTGGTTGGAAAACCCGTATACCGAAGAAGAACTACCGTAAACAAACTTAGGGACCCCGTAACGACGACAAAGTTCTAGCAAATTGGTGGTGCCAAGGCCGTTGACCTCTTCGTAAAGGACCGGGTCTTCTACGGAAGGACGCACGCCGGCGCGGGCAGCCAAATGGACCACGCAGCGCAACTTATAGCGCCGGAAGACCCGTTCCAAAAAAGGGAAATCCCTTATGTCTCCCTGTTCCAGATGGAAATTGGGCTTCTGGAGGGCGGAAGAGATATTGCGCCATTTTATCCGGGGAGAATAATAGTCGTTAAAATCATCCACCACCACCACTTCTTCGCCCCGCTGTAATAAGTGATCGACCAAATGGCTCCCGATAAAACCTGCTCCACCGGTAACTAAAATAGACGCGTCCATACCTACTCCACCGTAACGCTTTTGGCCAAATTACGTGGTTGATCCACGTCACACCCTCTGGCCACTGCTATCTCATAGGCCAGAAGTTGTAAAGGGACAGTGTACACGATGGGCAGAATTTCCCAACTGCACGAAGGAAGGAAAATGACTTTGTTTGTCATACGGGCCAAATTTTGGTCTCCCTCGGTACCGAAGGCGATCACCTCTCCCCGCCGGGAACGAACTTCTTCTACGTTACTGATCATCTTTTCGTAAACGTGCTGTTCCCGGGGTGCCAGGGCCACCACGGGCATTTCTTCGTCTATCAAGGCGATGGGACCGTGTTTCATCTCCCCGGCGGCGTACCCTTCCGCGTGAATATAGGAAATCTCTTTGAGTTTAAGCGCCCCCTCAAGGGCGATGGGAAAGAGGACATGGCGCCCCAGATACAAGAAATGGGCCTTTTTATGGTACTCGTAAGCGAGGTCTTTGAGCACCGGATGGACTTCCTCGATAAGCTTTTCGAGCAGACCCGGGAGCCTCACCAAAGATTTGGCCAGCCGTATCCGCTCTTCCTCGGGCATGGAATCCTTTATTTCGGCAAAATAAAGCATAAGCAAAAGTAAGGCGGTAAGCTGGCTGGTAAAGGCCTTGGTAGAGGCCACTCCGATCTCTGGCCCGGCGTGGGTGTAGATTGTACCGTCGGTCTCTCTGGTAATGGTACTACCCAAAACGTTACAAATGGCCACGGCAAAGGCCCCTTCCTCGCGCGCCTTGCGCAAGCTGGCCAAGGTATCTGCCGTCTCCCCGGATTGGGAAATGGGAATGGCCAAGGTATCTTTATCGATTAAAGCGTCCCGGTAACGAAACTCTGAACCGAGTTCCACTTCTACCGGTATTTTGACCCAGCTTTCAAATAAGTATTTGGCCACCAACCCGGCGTGATAAGAAGTCCCACAGGCGATGATACATATCTTTCTGAGACGCTCTATTTCTTCTTCGGCAAGGCCTATCTCCGGGATTTTTACTCTTCCCGTTTCTGGATCAAGTCTTCCCCGAAAGGTGTTTAAGATGGCTTGCGGCTGTTCGTATATCTCTTTGAGCATGAAATGCTTGAAGCCCGCCTTTTCCGCCATGGAAGCGTCCCAGGTAATGGTAACGGGGGCTTTGGAAAGAGAGGCCCCGTCTTCAATGGAAAGAAGGCGCAGGTTATCTTTGGTCAAAACCGCCATCTCACCGTCATCCAAAAAGATGACTTGGTTAGTCCAGGGCAACAAGGCAGGGATATCGGAGGCCATAAAATATTCTATATCGCCAACCCCCAACACCAGTGGGCTTTGGTTCCGGGCGGCGACCAACATGTCCGGACTCTGGCGCCAGAGGACACCGATAGCGTAAGCCCCTTCCACTTTGGCCAGGGCCAGACGTACGGCTTCCACCAGATCAGTGGTTTCTTTCAAGGCTTCTTCTATCAGATGGGGGATGATTTCCGTATCCGTCTGTGAGGAGAAACGATGGCCTTTGGCCTCTAATTCCCTTCTCAGGACGTGATAATTTTCAATGATGCCGTTATGAACCACGACTAATTCCTGCCGGCAATCGGCATGAGGGTGGGCGTTTTCCTCCGAAGGTTCTCCGTGGGTAGCCCATCTGGTATGCCCGAGCCCTATGCCCAGGGGATTATAACCCGAAGCGACTAATTTTTCTTGTAAATTGATAAGTTTACCTAAAGCCCGAATGATTTTTAACTCGTTATGGTAGAAAAAAGCAACGCCTGCTGAATCATAACCACGATATTCTAACCTTCTTAATCCTTCTAAAAGGATAGGTATAACGGGTCGGTTTCCAACGTATCCTATAATTCCACACATTATCGTGCTCCTTCACCAAAGATTACAATCTTAATGGTTTTAAAAATAATATACAAATCAAACATAACTGACATATATTTGATATAGTAAAGGTCATATTTAAGCTTTTCTAAAGCATCCTTCTCTGAAGCACCATAAGGGTAGCAAATTTGGGCCCACCCGGTAATGCCAGGGTGAACGGTATGGCGTTGATCATAAAAAGGGATCTTTTTTCGCAGCATCTCTACAAAATAGGGCTGTTCTGGACGAGGCCCCACAAAAGACATATCCCCTTTTAAGACATTCCACATCTGCGGGATCTCATCCAAACGAAGCTTGCGGATAATACGGCCAACTCTAGTAATCCGGGGGTCGTTTTTACTGGCCCACTTAGGTGAATCTGAGCCCATATCGGTGCGCATGGAACGAAATTTATATAGTTTAAAAATTTTACCATCTTTTCCTACACGTTCCTGGACAAAAAAAACAGGCCCAGGAGAATCGAGTTTAATAAGGATTGCTATCAAAAAAGAAATAGGTAAGGTAACTATCAAACCAAATAACGATAAAAATATACCAAGCACTCTCTTTAAAAAGAGCACTTTCCTTGATTTACAAAAACCCCCGTGGAAAATAAGCCAGCTCGGCCTGATCTTTTCCACTATAATTTTTCCGGTAAGATGTTCATAAAAAGTCTCACCTTCTGTCACATCGATACCCCTCATTCTACAGAGCAAAAGCTCATCAACCGGAAGGTTGCCCCGCCTGTCCTCAAGGCACACCACAATTTTGCTGACCCCGAAATTGCGACAAATAGGGTATAAATCATGAAAACCGTACTTAACTACTGGAGGAGGTGAAATCAGATTCTCAAGTTCCTCAGGCTTAACCCGCGTATTATACGGCAGAAAAATTAGTGGTACCGAAAAACCGCAATCCAACTGATTATATATTTCAGCCAATATTTCTTTGGCTGGACCAGAAAAGCCTAATAAAGCCACCTTTTCGTTCAAATACCCATTTTTTAAGAAAAAGAAGTAAAACAAGCGCCAAGTTAAAGCAAAGAAGATAACAATAAACAAAAAGAGCATAAACGACCAATTACTGATCATCAAACCAGGAAAGACAAGATAAACGGCTCCGAGCAAAAAAGTAGCTACTCCTACGGCCTGCAAAAGACGTAAGGAAACATCAAACAGAGAATCTTCACGACGAAACGTATATAAATCAAAATAATAAAGCCACAACTGAAGAAAAAAAACAATAAAAACAAATTTCAAACAAAAACTTATTTCGGAAAATTGGTAGGGAATGTAGCCAAGGTGAACATAAAAAGCCAAACAAGAAGCAGCAACTATAAGAAGAGTTTCAGACAGAAAAAAAACTAATTTTCTAGTTGGATAATAGCGATGAAAAAGCCAAATCATAGACGCTAATAACTTTTGTAGTACTTATAACGATAGGCATATTTAAAGTGCTTCAGCTTAGGAGAAAAGAGACCCAAGCTAGAGGGCATAAAAGCGTTAAAAACAAGACCCAAAACCTTAGATCTACCAATTTTATCCAAAGCTTCAGCAACCACATCTCTATCCGAAAAGCCGTACCGCACCACAAATACCGTACCATCCATGAGACGAGAAAGAGAAATGGTTTCAGAAGCAACTAGGACAGGAGGAGAGTCAAATATAAAAAAGAAATTAGAAAATTTCTTTCTGAGGGATTCAATGAATTTCAAAATAATATCGGAACTAAAACGATCATTAACATCAGAAAGGACGTTACCAGCTGGCAACAAAAAGAGACCTTTATAATTGGTTTGATAGATAAATTCTTCTATATCTCTGGCAGGATCTTTAAAAAAATCTGATAAACCACGCGAAAAGGTTACCCCTAAAATGGAAGAAAAAGTTGGACGCCTCAGGTCACTTTCTATTAAAAGAGTCGGTACGTTTTTAGCGAAAGAAAAGGCCAGATTAATGGCAACATAAGTTTTTCCTTCCTGCGGAATAGCGCTGGTAATCAAAATGAAACGGGAAGGAAGGCCAGTCCTAGGATGTAAGATCTGGCTTCTAAGAATCTTAAAATTTTCGGCCACCAGACTTTCAGGTTGATGAAAGGTCAATATTTGCGGGGCTACATTATCTAAAAAGATTTTCTCAAAGGCAAATTCCTTTGGTGCACAAATATCCTTTACAGCTGTAG
>DROK01000055.1 GCA_011321895.1 Thermodesulfatator atlanticus | reverse complement strand
TGCCCCCCAGCAGCTCTTCGAAAAAGTGGATAATAAAGGAATCCGGCCCGCAGGAGAAATTGGTAAGGAAGATCGGGTAGAGGTTTTCGTGTTCCCTGATGAAATGCGCGGCCAGGAGGAAACGCTGGCCGTAGCGCCAATACATTCCCTCAAGGCCGTCAAGATCCTTAACTTCCGCAAGGGGAAGCATATCCACCGGGATACCCACCACCCCAAGACTCCTGATCTTGTTGTGTATGGCAAGATTCGCGCCCGGGTCACAGGCATTGTAGGGGCGGCCCACGATCACCAGGGCCACCTCGTCTTCCTTGAGCTGGCTTAAGACCTCCTGGCCCCTTCTCTTAAGCCAGGTGTCAAAATCTCTTTGGGCCTCTTCTGCCCTGGCCCAGGCTTCCTTTAGTTCGCGGTAGGGGACCTTTAAGAGTTTGGCCAGCTCTTTCTTTTCGTTTTCCAGGACCTTGCCACCGGTGCCGAAATGGAAGACCGGGGCCAGCAGCTCCGCCCCGTAATTTTCAAAATTGAAGGAAGCGGCAAGGGCCGAAGGGATGCTCTGGACGTAAGGGCAGATTTTACCCACCTGAAGGTCTGGGTGGTCAGGGGGAAGATCGATGATATAGGGCACGAAGATCTTCTTTACCCCCCTGGCCAGGAGGTCCGAAACGTGGCCGTGGGCGATCTTTACGGGAAAACAAGTCTCAGCCGCGACCGCTTCACACCCGACGTTTATGAGTTTTTTATTGGTTGGTTCCGAAAGGACCACTTCAAATCCCAGCTCCTGCAAAAGGGTGGCAAAGAAGGGAAGTCTTTCGAAATTAAACAAGGCCCGGGGAAGGCCGTTTTTTCCCCGCCTGCCTTCGTCATCTTCAAGATAGCTGAGGAGCCTCTCCTCCCTTTCCTTAATGAGGTTGGGCAGCTCTTGGGGAGGTTTGCGGTGGTCAACTTCGTATTTTTCACACCGTCCTCCGTAAAAATAGGGAGGGTTCCCCTCGATGGAGACCTTTCTTATTTCACATTGGTTGGGGCAGCCCTTACATTCAAAGGTCGAGATCTCGTATCTTACCTTTGAAAGGTCAAACCCCCGGAATTTGGTCTGCCCTTTGGTTTCTTCCCGGGCCAGCAGGGCCGCCCCCAGGGCCCCGGTGACCTCGTGGTGCGGTGGCACGATGATCTCTTTCCCCAACACCCGTTCAAAGGCCGCCACGATCCCGGCGTTAAAGGCGGTGGCCCCCTGGTAGAAGACCCTTTGGCCTATCTTGCGGCCTTCTACCACCTTGTTCAGGTAATTGTGCACGATGGCGTAACAGAGCCCGGCGATGAGGTCTTCCTTGGGGAGCCCCTGTTGCTGGTAATGCAGGAGGTCGGATTGCATAAAAACCGTGCACCGCTCCCCCATCTCCACCGGGGCTTCTGAGGCCAGGGCGTACTGGCCAAATTCCTCTATGGGTACTCCCAGGCGCACGGCCTGTTCCTCGAGAAAGGAACCCGTGCCCGCGGCACAGGCCTTATTCATGGTAAAGTCCACGATGGCCCCCCGCTCCAGCCGGATATACTTGGAGTCCTGGCCCCCGATCTCGATGATGGTATCCACTTCGGGATCAAGAAAGGCCGCGGCTTTGGCCTGGGCCGTGATCTCGTTGCGGATGACGTCCGCCCCCACAAAATCTCCCACCAGATAGCGTCCGGAACCGGTGGTGCCTACTCCCAGGATCTCTATTTCAAAGTTTTTGGGGAGTTTTTCTTTGAGGTTTAGCAGGCCTTCTTTAACGCTTTCCAAGGGTTTGCCGTGGTGTAAGGCGTAGGTCTTGGCGATGAGGCGGCCCTTTTCGTCAAGGGCTACCAGCTTGGTACTCACGGAGCCCACGTCTATCCCCAGGTAAAGGCGAAGTTTTTGCCCCTGGGCTGGAAAAGAGGTCTCTTTGGTGATGGTCTTTATGGTATAAGGGCCCAGCTTGGGCAGACGTTTGACGGAACGCTTCCGGTTTTTGAGGTATTCTTCAAGGATTTCGGCCCCTTGGTAGGGGGCGGCGAAACGCCCGTCAAGCCCGTAGAGGGCCGCTCCGATGGCCCCCATGATGAAATGGTACCGCGGAATGATGAGTTCTCCTTCCTTGAGGTTGAAGATCTCTTTAATGGCCCGGCGAACCCCGAGATTGGCCGCCACCCCTCCCTGAAACACGATGGGCGGGAGTACCTTTCGGCCCCGGGCCAGGTTGCTCTTTAAATTTCTGATGATGGCAAAACAGAGGCCGGCAATTATCTCGTGGTCCGGCACCGCCGCCTGCTGGAGGTGGATCATGTCCGACTTGGCAAAGACCGTACAGCGGCCAGCGATCCGGGGAATGTTCTGGGCCTTTAAGGCCAACTGGCTGAATTCCTCGATCGAATAACCCAGCCGGGCCGCCTGTTGCTCCAGAAAGGCCCCGGTACCCGCCGCACACATGGTGTTGAGGGCAAAATCCTTGATGCGGAACTTGCCTTCTTCGTGGGAGATAAAAACCAGCTTGGAATCTTCCCCGCCGATATCAATGATGGTGTTGGCCTCGGGGTGGAAATGTTCCACCGCCCGGGCGTGGGCCATCACTTCGTTTACGAAGGCCACGGATAAGATCTGAGAGATAAATTTGCCCGCGGTCCCGGTACAGGTAAGCCCCTCAAGTTCGCTTCCGAAACGTTCTTCTACTTCTTTAAGGATCCGGGCGGCGGTTTCTACCGGCTGGCCGTGCGTTTTCTGGTAGGTGTGGTAAAGGACCTCCCTTTCTTCGTTAAGGACCGCCACCTTGGCCGTTCCTGAACCCACATCCAGGCCTACGTAATATCCTGCCATCCCGACCTCCCTCTGGCTTTAGGCTCTGCTAAAACAAATTTTAAAACAAATTTAAGTTTTTTGCTCGGAAATTGAAACACTTTTCAATAACTAACTTTTAAAAAGTTTGTTGAAGTCTGTCCGCGGAAGCCCCTGTTTAAGGGAAGCCAAGGTTTCTTCGGGCCTGGTGTGTCTTCCCACCAGGATTTTTAGCACCTTGGCCCCCTGGCGGGCGTAGAATTCTTTAAGCGGGCGGGTGCGTGCCTTGTAGGTTTGCCACTTCTTATAGATCAACTCGATGCGGTCGTCATCGCGGCCCTTGCGGTCTCCCCCGGTGTTGCGGTGGATGCGTTCAAGTATCTCTTCAAAGGAGGCCTCAAGGACCAGGACCAGGGGGATATTTACGTATTCTTTCATCAACAGGGCCTGGCCTTCGTGGCGGGGAAGCCCGTTCAGGACCAGTATTTCTTCCCCCGTGGCCTCTTTAAATTGCAAAAAGGCCCGCAGGATCTTTTCTGCCAGGTAAAAATGTTCGTTTTCCAAAAGGAGCCCCTCGGCCAGGACTTTCTGGACAAAGACCCTCTCTGAAGGGAGGATCCCGTCCCTTATCTCTCCCCGGGCGATGGCCCGCAGCTCACGGCCGAAATCGAAATGGAGAAAACGCCGGCCGTAAAGCCCCTGGGCCTCCAAGAGATCTCCCAATGGGGATTTCCCAACCCCGGTGGGTCCGAGCAGTAAGATACCTTTCAGCATTTTTATCAAGGTAAAATTGCTTCGACGAAGGCTTGAGGATCAAAGGGTTGCAGGTCTTCCAGCTTTTCTCCCAGCCCCACAAAACAGATGGGGATTTTGAAAAGATGCGTCAAGGTTAAGGCGATCCCCCCTTTGGCGGTTCCGTCCATTTTGGTGAGGATGAGACCGTTGATGGGTAAGGCCTCGCGGAAATACTTGACCTGGTTGACGGCGTTCTGCCCGGTGGTGGCGTCGATCACAAGCAGGTTCTGGTGCGGGGCTCCGGGGAGTACTTTTCCGGCGACCCGGGCCATTTTTTTGAGTTCTTCCATGAGGTTGTATTTGGTATGGAGGCGGCCAGCGGTATCAACCAGGACTACGTCCAGCCCCCGGGCCTTGGCGGCTTTAAGCCCTTCAAATACCACCGATGAAGGGTCTGCCCCGGGGTGCTGTTTGACCACAGGTACTTGAAGCCTCTTCCCCCAGGTCTCAAGTTGTTCGATGGCCGCGGCCCGGAAAGTGTCGGCCGCCACAAAGAGTACGGTAAACCCTTCGTTTTTGAGGCGAAAACCGAGTTTGGCGATGGAGGTGGTTTTCCCCACCCCGTTTACCCCCACCACAAAGATAACCGCGGGTTTGGCCTCTGGCGGGAAGGGAGGGGGCTCAAGGGCGAGTATTTTAAGCATTTCTTCTTTGAGCGCCTCTTTGAACTGGGAAGTCTTCAGGAGTTCTCCCTGTTGAACCCTGACCTTTAAAGGGGTTAGAAGCGCCCTTACAGTATCCAGGTTGATGTCTGCCGTGATCAGGGCCTCCTCCAGCTCTTCAAAAAAGGCCTCGTCTACCGTGCGCTCTACCACGAAGATTTCTTCGAGGCCTTCTTTTAGACGCTCACGGGTCTTGGAAAGTCCCTGGCGAAATTTGTCCCAGAGGCCCTTTTTTTCCTCTTTATGCCCTTGGTCGGGCGCGCCATCTTCCTTCCGGCGTAACCACTTGAACATAACTTTCCCTTGCGTTAAAAGAGCTAGAGTCTAGCTAAGAGATAGCTTAGCCCGGAGACCTTGGCAAGCATGAAAGTGGAACTGAAACTACTGCCAGCAGAAAAACGGGGCCGCCTGACCAACCAGTCCAACCTCCCTTTCGGGCGCATCTTTACCGACCACATGTTTTACATGTTTTATCGGGAAGGGGAAGGTTGGCAGGGGGCCTGCATCAAACCCTACGAACCCATCTGTCTTGATCCTGCCGCCGTGGTCTTTCATTACAGCCAGACCATCTTCGAAGGCCTCAAGGCCTATTACGGGGTGGACGGCCGGATCAGGCTCTTTCGCCCGGAACGCAACATGGCCCGGCTTAACCGGTCTGCCCGCAGGATGTGTATGCCAGAGGTGGACGAAGACTTTGTGCTGCAAGCCTTAAAACAACTGGTCTACGTGGAGAGGGAATGGGTGCCGAAGGAGAAGGGTTCAGCCCTTTATATCCGGCCCCTCATGATGGGGACCGAGGCCTTCCTGGGCGTCAAACCAAGTGCAGAATACATCTTCTTTATAATTCTTTCCCCGGTGGGGGCTTATTACAAAGAAGGTTTCAACCCCATAAAGATCTACGTGACGGATAAATACGTCCGCGCCGCCCCGGGAGGGGTGGGGGACGTAAAGACGGGGGGCAACTACGCCGCCAGCCTCATGGCCTCCGAGGAGGCCAAAAAGCTAGTCTATACCCAGGTGCTCTGGCTGGACGCGGTGGAAAGACGTTACGTAGAAGAAGTGGGCACCATGAACATCTTTTTCTATTTTGAAGATGAGCTGGCCACCCCGGCCCTTACCGGGACCATCCTTCCCGGAATTACCCGGGAATCGGTAATCCAGATGGCCCGGGACTGGGGGCTTCGGGTGAGTGAGAGGCGGATCTCCATCGAAGAGGTGCTTTCCTCAGCGGAATCCGGGCGTCTTAAGGAATGTTTTGGCACCGGAACCGCGGCGGTCATCTCCCCGGTGGGCTGGTTGGCCTACAAGGGCAGGGAATACGTCATCAACCAGGGGCAGACAGGGCCTTTGGCCCGCAAACTCTTTGAAGAACTTACCGGGATCCAGTACGGTTCACGCCCCGATCCTTATGGCTGGATTCAATTTGTTCCCTAAGCTCCCTCTCCTCAAGGAGGCGGGTGAGCATCTCTTCGAGGTTGCGAAATTTAAGTTTTATAGACGGGGCACGGGTAAATTTTTCTTTTAAGACCTTCTCCTCCCCCCAGATGACGATATCTTTTACGACCTCTTCCAGTTCAGCCACGTTTTTCGGCCACGGGTAGAGTAAAAACCGTTCAAAGAGTTTGAGGGAGATGCTTACGATTTCACGGCGATAGACCCAGGCGTAACTCTCAAGGAAATGTTGGGCAAGTAGCGGGAGGTCGATCAGCCGCTCTCTTAGCGGCGGAAGGTGAAGGGTAAACTCTGCCAGTTTGAAAAATAACTCGGGCAGTAACCTGCCCTCTTTGAGCAGCTGTTCCGGGGGAGTGGAAAGGGAGAGGATAAGTTTGGCTTTACTGTAGACGGGCTCTTTGGAGCCCAGGGGGTAAAAGTAACCGTTTTCTAAAAATAAAAGGAGCCTTTGCTGGGTGGATAAAGGGAGGTTTTCTATATTTTCCAGGTAAAGGACCCCGTCTTCGACCTTGGCGAAGGCCCCTTCTTTGGCCTTTTTTACTTTTTTGATCACCCCGGGCCCGAAACCGAAAAGCAAGGGGTCTATCATCTCTTCGGGGAGGGCCGAGGTGGCGAATTTGACGAATCTTCCCTGGCGGTAAGCGTGAATATGCCGGGCCAAGAGCTCTTTCCCCACCCCTTTGGGGCCAAAAAGCAAAATGGGTTCCGGCAGGCGCGCCAGGACCGGGATGGCTTCCCTTATTTTGATTATCTTTTCGTCTTCCCCGATAAAGGGATGACGGTATTCCTCCGGGCTCAAGGGGAAGCGGCAATTGAGTTCTTCTTCCAAAAAAGAATAGAGCCTTTCCGGGGTGAAGGGGCGCTTGAAATAAGAAATTTTTAAATGGCCGAAAGACAAGGTCTTTCTCTTGTGGCTGACGGCGATAATCCGCGCCCTGGGAGGGGCTTCTTCCGGTATCCGGGCCAATTCTTCTGGAGAGATCTTTTGCGGTTCTACTAAAAAGATAAGCTTCGCCCGGTCGACCAGGGTGGGCGTAAGTTTAGCGAGACTCAACAGGTGGTTGAGATATCTCCCTGCCAGCTCGTCTCCTGCCAGCACGCAAAAAGAAATCATCATTGTTACAGACTTAAGATGCAACTTTAATGCCACAATTAAGCCCGAAATAAAGCGACTCGGAAATACTTGAAAGGGCCGAAAGGCTACTTTTTTACTATCAGTTAGAAAATTCCTGTCAAAATATTGACGACGCGGAAAAATTTTTTCACTTTTGCGGAAAAAATTTTCCTTGCAAGGGTGTGTTTAAGGCCACCAGTTCCAATTCTTTTCCCCAGGCAAAGAGTTGGTCTTTTACCACGCAAACCACCCCCAGGAGAGGGGCCTTTTTGAGGGCCTTCTTGAGGGTGGAAAAATCCTCTGGGCCCTTTACCAGGTTGGCAAGAGAGGTGGCGTAGGCGTCGGCCAGGGCGGTATCTTTGGCTATTACGCAAAGGGCGTCAGCCCGACCAAGGCTCAAACTGTGCCCTACGGTGCCCGAGGAGGTGCATACCGCACACGGCATAAGTTCTCTTTTCAGCCGGAGCCCTATTTTCCCTGACAGGGGGGAAGCGCCCGCCCAGATGGCCACGGTCACTTCCCTTTGGGTGGCAAGGAAGATATCTCCCCCGTTTTCGACCACTATTTCGCTGGTCAATCCTTCAGCCAGCAGGGCCTGGCCCAGCTCCTCAGCGATGGCCCCGGCCACCGCCGCCATAGGCCCCACCCCGGCCTTTTGGGCGGCCCGAAGCATTTTTTGAGCCACCACGGGGGCCTTGGGGTCCAGGGGCAGTGGTTTTAAGGAGGACAAGAAATCCGGGTGTTTCAGGATATAACTTTCCAAACTTTGCCGGA
>DROK01000054.1 GCA_011321895.1 Thermodesulfatator atlanticus | reverse complement strand
TCGGCGTGGACGAGGCGGAAACAGCCTTCGCCCCGGTAAACTTTTTGGCGCAGGGAAAGGGCCCTCTGGAAGCGGTTGATGAAAAATTCTTCCCCTATCTCGGTCTCTTCCCGGCTTAAGAGCCGGGCCAGGATGCTGCTTTTAGGATTGAAATAGGCTAACCCGCCAAACTGGCCCTCCGGGGTAAGGACCCGGGCTATCTCCCCCGGGGCGAGATCAGGGACTTTCTGAAAGTCCCTTTTCCCGAACCAGAGTCTTCCGGCAAGGAGCTTTTGGACTCCTGGTTTATTTAGTACCGCGGCTTCGGTCATGAATCATCCTCAATACTTTCTGGCTGCGGAAATAGTCCGCCGCCCCGATGGTATGAGGGGCGTAGGGCAGGAACCGTTTTTCGGGATCTTTGGCCAATTTTTCCGGGTAAAAATTGTCAAAAGGGATTTCGTCTTCCCGGGCCAGACTCAGATGCAGGTCAAGGATGGGCCGCAATACGGAGACCCGCCCCTTTTCGTCATATCCCAGGGGGACTTCGGCGAAACGCCTGGCCCGGAAGCCCAGAAACCAGATGCCCTCCCGTACCTTTCCTGAAATTTTGTCCCTCATCCTGGCCTGGGCCATACCGGTTTCAAAGAATAGGAGGAAGGTCTCTTCTACTTCCGAAGAACCCTGGACGTAAAATTCGGCCCATTCCTCCCAATCCGGGTCAAAATGAAGGATGAGGTGGTATTCCCGGTCCTGGAAGGACCACACGGCGTGGCAAGCGCTACAGCGGGCCCCGGCCAGTACGGAAGGTTTATGGTAGGCCGGAGACAGCTTGGGGTGGCAATCTTGACACCGGGGGCCGGGAGCACCCGCCATCAGTTCCCGCCCGGTATGACAATCCGTACAGGCCAGCCCCGCCTTCAAATGGAGGTCAGGGTTCATTTCGTGGTATTCCACCCCCCAGGGGCGCGGAGGGGGTTCCCCCTCTATAAGGGGGCTTCGGAAGGCGTAGGGGTAGTCGTGTTCAAAAAGGCCGTAATAATCAAAACCTACCCGGTTGCCGTAGTGGCAGTGGAGGCAGAGGCGGTCGGGTGGGGTACGGACAAATTCGTGGGAGATAAGTTCGCCGGTGGCGTATTTTAAGTGGCAGGCTGCACAGCCCCTCCCTCGTCTGGTCTCCGCATAAGCATCACCCTCGTAAAACAGATGGCAGCGTAGACAGCGGCGTCTCAAAAGATCGTGTACCAGGTCTTCTAAGGTCTCGACCCTGGCTGGTTCCTTGAGGGCCAGGACCGAATCCACGGGTTTGAGACCAAAAATTTTAAGCACCGGGTTAATCTCGCCGACCAGGGTGAAGTGGCGGGTCTTTTTAAGGGTCGTGACCTCCTTTCGGTGGCAGGGGCCGCAGGTCTTTTCCAGGTGGGGAGGCAGGGCCGGGGCGGTTACGAGCCCCTTATGGGCTGCTTCCTTGGAAGGGGCCGGGGTTTGGCCGGCGTGGCATCTCTGGCAGGGAAAGTCGTGTTTGGCGTCAAGCGCTACCTGGTGGCAGGTTACACAAAAGAAGTTTTGGGGTTCAGGGTGGTTTTCCTTACAACCCCAGAGGAGCAACAGGGCCAAGAATAAGAGATACTTTACGCCAGGCCGCATACCCTTTGAGCCGCCTTATCTAGCATTCTGGGAAGACCACCGAGGGCCGCCGGGGTGAAGCCAAAAACCTCCTGCCAGACCTCTTCACTTTCCATGCAAAGGTAAACGCACACTTCTTGGCTGAAACGACGTATGCGCTGGTAGAGAAAGCGGTAAAGCTCTACCCGCAACGGGCGGAAATATCTTTTTTTGCCATCAAGCCCGAGGACGAATTCGTCACTGAATATCTTGGTACCGGGGAAACGCCGCCAGGCGATCTCTTTGAGCGCCGGCATGAACCGGAGGCTACCCAAACTGATCCAGGCGATGTTGTCCGCCGGGATGTGCCGGAAAAGGGTGTCTACTACCTGTTGGTATTCCTCCTGCCAACCTTTGAAACGCACCAGGGGGTCAAAATGGAAGGCCACGGGGTAGCCCCAGCGGGTGGCCTTCTCGGCAGCCTTTATCCTTTCAGTCACCGGCGGGGCGCCCTTTTCTTCGGTTTGGCAAAGGCTTGGGGCGTTCAAGGACCAGGCCAGGATGGTGCGGCGCCGGTGCGAGATCTCTTTGAGGTGGTGGATAAAGGTCGTTTTGGTCTTCAATTCCAGGACACTTCGGTCCTGGCGGGCGAAGAAGGTGATCAGCCTGGGGTTCAGACAGGCGAAGGGTTCGAAGGCGAAGCTGTCGGTAAACTCCCCGGTGCCGATTCTCAAGAGCCGACCGGTGGCGAGGGCCTCTTCAAGTTCTTTTAGCCCGTCTTCCAGCACGTTGACGAAAAAAGTGAGCCAGGGGCGGTTAAAATAGGCCTGGAGGATGCAATAACTACAGTCCAGCGGACAGCCCTGGCCGATATGAAAGATGCGGTAGCCACAACAGAGATAGGCCTTGGTGCCGGGGCAGGGGCGGAAAAAACGCCCGGAATAACGGGTGAGAAAAAGGGTCTTTTTGCCCCAGGAAATGGCCTCCGCCCAGGAAAGGAGGGGCAAAGGCGGCAGCTCTTTTACTATCTCCACCGGTTGTCTGAGGCGGGAAAGTATCTCCTGCGTATAGGGATGATCTTTCACCTCTTCGGCCACAAAGACCTTTTGGGGCTGCCACATGGCTACACTATAAATGCTTTTAAAAAATTGAACTACACCCTACTTAAGCGGGATTCCCGGTATTTTAAGGAGGTTATGTTGAGTGAGCTTACCCTCTACCAGCGCCGGTTCAGGTTTTATCTCCTGGGGCTTGTTTTTTTGTGCCTGGTAAGCCTTTTCCTTTCTTTTGCCCTGGGGCGCTTTAAGGTTGCTCCCTGGTTGTTAGTAAAGTCCCTGTTTACGGCCGAGGACCCGCTGCTTTCCACCATTGCCCGCTTAAGGCTCATCCGCACCCTGCTGGCTGCCTCGGTGGGCGGGGTTCTGGCCCTGGCCGGGGCCGTGTTCCAGGCCCTCTTAAGAAACCCGCTGGCCGAGCCTTATACGCTCGGAGTGTCCACCGGCGCGGCCTTTGGGGCGGCGCTGGCCCTTTTTCTGGGTTTAGCCAGCCAGGGGATTCTCCCCCTGTTTTCTCTCTTGGGAGCCATGTTGACCCTGATCCTGGTAATCTACCTGGCGCGCACAGAAGAAGGGGCCTTCCGGCCCGCCACCCTGATTTTGGCAGGTTTGGTGGTTTCTTCTTTTCTTTCAGCCGGTATCTCTTTGCTCAAGAGCCTTTCAGACGAAAGCCTTTCAAGCATCGTCTTCTGGTTACTCGGTAGTTTTTCTGGCCGGGGCTCGACCCACCTGTTGCTTTTCTGGCCGTATGCGCTCCCCCTTTTGATCCTGGCTTTTCGCTGGCAGGAAGATCTTGACCTCTTGGCCCTGGGAGACGAAGAGGCCCAGGAGGTGGGGGTTGAGGTGCAGCGTGTTCGGCGCGCCCTTATCGTAACGGCCTGCCTGGCCTCAGCCGCCTGTGTGGCGGTAAGCGGGGTGATCGGGTTTGTGGGGCTTATCGTACCCCACCTGCTCCGGTTACTCGTGGGCGCAAGACACCGCTATCTCCTGCCCCTGTGCCTCGTGTTCGGGGCCGGGCTCCTGGTTCTGGCCGACGTCTTGGCCAGACTGGCGCTCCCCACCGGAGAAGAGTTGCCCATCGGCGTGGTCACCGCCCTTTTAGGGGCCCCCTTTTTCGCCTGGCTTTTGAGTTTGAAAAAGAAGGAGCTCGAATGGCTTCCATAGTCCTTGAGGCCCGGGCGGCGGCCTTCGGCTGGCATAAGAAGGCCGTGGTAGAGGAAATATCTTTCCAATTGTTCTCCGGGCAGTGGTTAAGTATCATCGGCCCCAACGGGGCGGGAAAGACCACCCTCCTCCACGGTCTGGCGGGCCTTTTGCCCTTGCAAAGGGGTGCCGTGAAGATTTTGGGCCGAGATCTGGCCTCTTATAAGGCACGGGTCCGGGCGCGCAAGGTGGCCCTCATGCGCCAGAGCCAAAAACCCGTCTACCCCTTTTCCGTTTTTGAGATCGTCCTCCAGGGGCGCTATCCCTACGGCAATAGACCGGAAAACGAAGAGATAGCCCTTCTGGCCCTCAAGAAGGTTTCGGCCCAGCACCTGGCCCCGCGCCCCTTTTCCTCTCTTTCGGGAGGAGAGAGGCAAAAGGTATGGCTGGCCCGGGTGGTGGCTCAGGCGACCCCGATCCTGCTGCTGGACGAGCCGGCGGCCCACCTTGACCCGGCGGTCAAACACGAAATATACCGCTTTCTCAAAAAACTCTGCCGAGAAGGAAAGGCCATCGTTTGCGTACTGCACGATCTGACCTACGTCTCCCTCCTCAGTGATTACGTTTTGGTGTTAAAAGACGGGCGCATCCTGGCCCAGGGAAAAACAGAAGAGGTACTGGTCCCGGACACCCTGGAGGAGGCCTTCGGAGTGCCCTTCGTGGTGAGCCGTCACCCTCAGTCAGGTAAACCCCTGCCCCTGCCCTCAATAGGCCTCTGAGAGCAGGTGGCGGTTACCCAGGTTGACCCGCTTGAGGCCGTGTTTCCGGGCGATGGCCAGGGCCAGCTGGGCGTGGCGGCGGGAGGTGGTGGGTAAATCATCCAGGTAGAAGGTGGGGTAAAAGGCCAGAAGGGACCAGGGGATATCCCGGGAGAGCCCGGCGATAAAGCCTGCCAGGGCCTCAAGTTCTTCCTCGTCCACGTAGCCGGGAACCAGGAGGGTAGAGGCCACAAGGGCCGGTGGCTCGGGTCTTTTTTGGGCCATTTCCGCCAGCAGGGCGAAATTCTTGAGGGTCATCTGGTTTGGGACCCCGCAGAGGGCCTCATGGACGGGAGTGCTATAGGCCTTAAGGTCTATCTTCACGCAGCCACCGGTAGCCAGCGAAAGACGCATCATTTCCTTGATTATCGGGCTGTTCTCGGCCCCGTTGGTCTCCCAGCAGATCCGCAAAATTTTTCCTGGCCGCTGCGTAAGGGCCTTTCGGGAAAAGCTTAAGGCGTGAGGGGCCTGGGGACCGGGGTCTCCTCCGAAATAACAGATACAGGAGACGTGTTCCTTAAGGGCCTCAAGCATCTTTTGGGTGGGGACCAAGGCTTTACGGTCGCTCAGTTTGAAGTGCCAGTTCTGGCAATAAAGACAGTTAAAGTTGCAGGCCTCGTAAAAGACGGCCAGGTTGGCGTATCCCCGTTCTGGCCCCGGTCGGTGGGCATACCTGGGGTAGCCGGCCCCGGTGCCTCCAGGGCAGACGAAGTCCGCCACGCAGTTGGTGGGCAGAGGGTCCAGGTACCAGGAAACCCGGGCCCCCTTGGGGTTAGGCCCCACCAGCCGTCCCCCTTCGTTCCACCAGACCCCACAATAGCCTGAAGCCCCTTCCGGGATCCGGCAAAAATGGTGGCAGAGACGGCAGGGAAGTCCGTCTTCAGCCCGGGGCGGGGCCAGGGGCAGGCCAAAGGCCTGTCTTGTCTGGTGGTGGATTTTCTGGATCTCGGCCTTGAGCTGCGGCCACTTCTCCCGCAGGCACCGGACACAAAAACCAATTTTGTCAGAAATTTGAGGTCCGCTTCGGGCACAAGCCTTACACCGGCCCATTATCGGCCCGTTTGACGCGCAATTTGAAACCCTTTACCTCAAGCACCACCACCGGTGTCCCCGAGGGGATATCCTCCTCGCTTACCGCCTGCCAGATCTCACCGTGGACAAACACCTGCCCGCCTTCCGGTCCGACCCTGGTGATGGCGTGACCCGTTTCTCCCACCAGCCCTTCCGCCCCGGTGGTGGGTTTGCGTCTTGTGGCCTTGATGGCCAGATAGGTGACCCCGGCCAAAAAGACCCCCGTACTGGTCAAGACCGGCACCAGCACCTGGGAGGTGAGTCTCAGCCCGGCCGGGCTTTTGTCAAAAAGCATGAGGGAGCCCAAAATCAGACTAACAAAACCGGCCAGAGCGAGCAGGCCATAGCTGGTTATCTTGATCTCCAGAAAGAACAAGAGCCCGGCCAGAAGGATCAAGAGCAGACCCGCGTAGTTTACCGGCAGGAGGTGCATGGCGTAAAAGGCCAGCACCAGACACAGGACCCCTACCACCCCGGGAAGGACGGCCCCGGGGTGGGAGAGTTCAAAATAAAGCCCGGCCAGCCCCAACATGAGGAGGATATAAGCGATGTTAGGGTTGGTGATGAGGCGCAGGATCCGGCTCCTCAAATCCTCTTTCAGGGTAATCACGGTGGCCTGTTTGGTACGGAGCACCACTTCCCGGTCAAGGAGTTTTACCTTACGGCCGTCTAACTTTTGCAGGAGGTCGGAAATACTTTCAGCCATCAGGTCGATCACGTGCCGCTTAAGGGCCTCTTCCGCGGTGAGGGAAACGCTTTGGCGAACGGCCTTTTCGGCCCAGTCGGCGTTTCGGCCCCTCAGTTTGGCCAACGATCTGGCAAAGGCCGCCAGGTCGTTTTCAACCTTTTTGGCCATCTCTTCGTCCATCTTCTGGCCCATGGTCACGGGGTGGGCGGCCCCGATGTTGGTCCCCGGGGCCATGGCGGCCACGTGGGCGGCCAGTGTAATGAAGGTGCCGGCGGAGGCGGCCTGGGCCCCGGGCGGAAATACGTAAACCACCACCGGGACCTCGGCGTTTAGGATCATCTTGACGATCTTGCGGGTGGTGGTGACCAGCCCCCCAGGGGTATCCAGCGTGATGATCAGGGCCTCGGCGGAGCTTCTTTTGGCCTCACCAAGCGCCTCTTCGATCTTGGAAGCCGTAAGCGGGGTGATGGCCTCTTGTAAAGGCAGCACCAGGACTTTTTCCTCCGCGGCTTCTGCGCCAAGGGCGAGCGCCAGGAAGAATATGGTGGCTAGGGTCAAGTTTTTAAGGATGTCTTCCCTCCTCCACGAGATGGCTTCTATTTTACTTCGTCATAAATCTTTTTTAAGAGTTTGAGGTCTTCGAAGGCCAGCCTTTTGTTGGCAGGAAAACGCAAGAGAAACGCCGGATGGTAGGTGACCACCACTTTGAGGTGGTCAAGCTGGTGTACCCGGCCCCTTAACCGGGAAAGGGGTTCGGTGGTACCCAATACGGTCTGGGCGGCGATGAGGCCCAGGGTACAGATGATTTTGGGAGAAATTACCTTGATCTGCTTGCGCAGATAGGGCAGACAGGCCTCGATCTCTTCCGGTTCCGGGTTGCGGTTGCCCGGAGGGCGGCATTTGACCACGTTGGTGATGTAAACGTCAGCCCGCCTTATGTTGATGGCCTTTAGCATTTGGTCCAGGAGTTTGCCCGCCCGCCCCACGAAAGGCCGCCCTTCCAGGTCTTCTTCCCGGCCGGGGGCTTCCCCGATAAGCATCAGTTTGGTGTGAGATGGTCCCTCCCCCAGGACAATGTTGGTCCTGGTCCGGTGCAGGGGGCATCTGGTGCACCCCTTAATTTCCGCCGCAATTTCTGCCAGGTCTTTTGGGGCAGGGCTTAAATCGAGCTCCAGAAATCTTTTAAAGGCCTTTTTGGCAGGCAAAGTCTTGACTCCTAATCTTTCAAGATAAAGCAGGTAGTTTTTGAGTCCCTCCCAAAAATCATTCATCAAAGGACAAGACGTCTTTCTTGTTTGATCCGGTGGTCAAGATAATAAAGGATGGGAACCACCATCCGGGAAAAGAGGGTCGAAGCCACCTCTCCGGACATCAGGGAAAGGGCCAGCCCGTTAAAAATAGGGTCAAAAAGGATTACAAAGCTGCCCACCACTACGGATAACGCGGTAAGGAGCATGGGCCGGAAACGGATCGCCCCGGCGTCAATCACGGCCTCTTCCAGGGGCATTCCCTCTTTTAGCCGGAGTTCGATGAAGTCAGCCAGAATGATGGAATTCCTCACCACGATCCCGGCCCCGGCGATAAAGCCTATCATGGAGGTGGCGGTGAAAAAGGCCCCGTAAAGGGCGTGGGCCGGCACTATTCCGATGAGGGAGAGCGGAATGGGGGCCAGGATTACCAGCGGAATGGAATAGGATTTAAACCAGGCCACCACCAGGATATAGATCAGGACCAGGCAGACCCCGAAAGCGATGCCCAGGTCCCGAAAGACTTCGTAGGTGATGTGCCATTCCCCGTCCCATTTAACGGCCCATTCCTTTTCGGAAAAGGGCAGGTGGGTGTAGTAAATCTTTAGTTTTTCACCATCTGGCGCCTTGAGCTCTTTAAGGACCTTGTTGATCTTCAAGATCCCGTATACCGGGCTTTCTTCAAGACCCGCCATGTCCCCTACCACGTAAACCACGGGGTGGAGGTTTTTGTGGTAAATGGGATGCGGTACGACGGCCTTTTCCCAGTGTGCGATTTCGGCCACGGATACCAGGGAACCATAAGCGGTCTTGACTTTTATGTTGGAGAGATCAGGGAGGGAGGAGCGTTCCTCTCTGGGAAAACGCACTTTCAACAGGACGTCTTCCCGGGCGTAATCGTCGTGAAAAAGGCCCAATACGCGCCCGGAAAGCGCCGTCTCCACCACCTGGAGCACCCGTTCCGGGGTAACCCCTGAAAGGAGGGCCTTTTTACGGTCCACCACCAGGCGCCACTCCACCTGAGGGTCCGTCATATACCAGCCTACGTCCACCACCCCGGGGGTCTTTTCAAAGATTTCCTTTATTTTACGGGCCAGGGCGATCTGTTCTTCGTAATCGCTGCCGTAGACCTCAGCCACCAGGGTTTGCAGCACCGGCGGACCAGGGGGAATCTCGGCCACGGTAAGGGTCTTGACTCCCAGTTCTTTGGCCAGGGGTTCCAGAAGTTTCCTCACCCTTTTGGCGATGTCGTGGCTCTGGAGTTTGCGTTCGTGTTTGGGCACCAGGTTGACCTGGATATCGCAGACGTTATCCCCTTCCCGGAGATAATAGTGGCGTATCAAGCCGTTAAAATTAAAGGGGGCCGCGGTACCCACGTATATTTCAAAATCGGTTACGTAGGGTTCTTCAAGCAGTTTCCGTCCCAGGGCCTCGGCCACGCGTCCGGTCTTTTCAAGGGGGGTACCCTCGGGCATGTCGATGATGATTTGAAATTCGCTTTTGTTATCAAAGGGGAGCATTTTTACCCGTACGATCTTGAAGTAAAAAAGGGAACAGGCCGCCACAAAGAGCAGGCTCACCGCAAAGAGGAAACTCCATCGCCATAGGGGACGGCGTATCAGGTGCCCCATCACCCAGCGGTAATACCGGGTAATTAGGCTTTCTTTTTCCTCTTCCCCGGGCTTTTTGGGCAGAAAGTGGTAGGCCGTCCAGGGCGTGATGATGAAGGCCACAATCATGGAAAGAAACATGGCCACCGAGGCCCCCACCGGCATGGGGCGCATATAAGGGCCCATAAGGCCTCTTACAAAGGCCATGGGTGCAATGGCAGCAATAACCGTGAAGGTGGCCAGGATAAGGGGCGCCCGGACCTCGTTTACCGCGTAAACGATGATCTCTTTGAAGGGTTTGCCCCGGTTCTCCGGCAG
>DROK01000053.1 GCA_011321895.1 Thermodesulfatator atlanticus | reverse complement strand
CTTTGGGATATTTCCCGGCCAACAGTTCCCGCAACTGCTCTTTCATCTGTTTTAAGGCCTTTTCCGAAACGTCGCCCAGGATCAGGGTCTGGTCATCTATTTTTTCTACCGGTTTCTCTTTGAGCACCCGGACGATACTCGCCGCCGGGTATTGCCCCAGCTGGGGATCCACCGGCCCCAGGACCGCGTGCTCGTCCATAACGATCTCGTCAGCCGCTAGCGCGATCAAAGTCCCGCCACTCATGGCGTAGTGCGGGATAAAAGCGGTAGTCTTGGCCTTATGTCGTTTTAAGGCCTTGGCGATCTGTAAGGCGGCCAGGACCAGCCCTCCCGGTGTGTGCAGAATGATATCAATGGGGACTTCCGGGTCGGTTAAATGGATGGCCCTGATAACCTGCTCGGAATCGTTGATGTCGATATAACGCATCACGGGGAAACCAAAAAAGCTCATGGTCTCCTGCCGGTGGACCAAAAGGATTACCCTGGAACCACGCTTCTTCTCGATCTTCTCGATCATCCTTTGCCGGGCAGCCTCTAAAAAGCGCTGCCTCATCAGGGGTTGTAAGGTCATCAAGATGAAAAACAGCCAAAAAATATCAAACCCACTCATTTTACACCTCCTTAACGGTTGATTTTTTCAAAGGTAAGGGGAAGCACCCCCCAGGGAGTCCTTTCATCAGAAAAGCCTTTTTTAGGCCGACCCCAGCAAAAGAGACGGTGCAAAAGGAGCCCGGCAACGAAACCGCCGGCATGGGCCCACCAGGCCACCCCTCCCGCAATCTGGCCGTGTACCACCGAAAGCGTGCCTGAAAATACCTGGATAAAAAACCACCAGGCCAGGTAGAGCACCGCTGGTAGCTCAAAAAAGAAAGGAAAGATAAAGATGGGAATCATCACCACGATCCTTGCCAAGGGGAAGAGGGCGTAATAAGCTCCCAATACGCCGGAGATGGCCCCCGAGGCCCCGATGGTGGGCACCGTAGAATGGGGATGCATATAGATGTGACAGAGGGAGGCCGCGAGCCCACACAGGAAATAAAAGATTACGAACCTCAGACTTCCCATGCGGTCTTCTACGTTGTCCCCGAAAATCCAGAGGGTCCACATGTTTCCGATTAAGTGGACCCAGCCGCCGTGTAAAAACATACAGGTGATGAAGGCGAGGTATTTAAGCCCCGGGAAAAGCTCCGAACCCTGAAAAGAGGGGTCAGTGTAACGGGCGGGGACCACGCCCAAATAAAAGATAACTTTTTCAAGTACCGCCGGAGGAAGAGAAATTTCCAGGATGAAAACCGCTACGTTTATGGCGATTAAAAGATACGTAGCCACAGGAATACCTGTTCTAGGGGCGTCATCTTGGACCGGAAACATAAACACCTCCTTGCTTTCAGGATAATTCAAAAATGGGAACGGAAAGGTAGCGGGTCAAGAAAAAAAGAACAAAAAGGTTAACTTTTTATGCCAAATTTGTTAGAAATCAAAGACCTGGTAGTGGGTTACGAAAAGGGCCCGCCCATCGTTGAAGATTTCTTTTTGACCGTGGAAGCCGGCGAGGTTCTGGCCCTGGTGGGGGAATCGGGTTGCGGCAAATCTCTTACAGGGCTTGCTGTGCTTGGCCTACTACCGGCCGGAATCCAGATAAAGAAGGGAAAGATCCTCTTTAAAGGAAAGGACCTGGCCGGGCTTTCTCCCCGGGAATATGTCCGTTTACGGGGCCGGGAAATAGCCATCATTTTTCAGGACCCCATGGTAAGCTTGAACCCTGTCTTTACGGTGGGGGACCAGATCGCCGAGGTCCTCTGCTGGCACCAGGGCCTTTCCAAAAAAGAGGCCTTAAAACAGGCCGAGGCGCTCCTGCGCGAGGTAGGTATCCCGGCCGCCCGGGAAAGACTCAAGGCTTATCCGCACGAACTTTCAGGGGGCATGCGGCAGCGGGTGATGATCGCCATGGCCCTGGCTGGCCAACCGGCCCTCCTCATCGCCGATGAACCCACCACCGCCCTTGACGTCACCATCCAGGCCCAGATCCTGGAACTCCTGGCAAAATTGAGAGAACAACACCAATTAACCATCCTCTTGATTTCTCACGATCTCGGGGTGGTGGCTGAACTGGCCGACCGGGTCGCCGTCATGTACGCCGGCCGTCTGGTGGAGATGACCACCTGCCACCGCCTTTACCAGCAGCCGCGTCACCCTTACACTGAGGCCCTGCTTGAGGCCCTGCCCAGGCCAGGCAAAAAGACGCTTACGGTCCTGCCCGGGGTCGTCCCCCCGCCGGGTAAGAGGCCAGAGGGGTGCAAATTCCAGCCGCGCTGCCCCGGGGCCCGAAAAAATTGCACGCGGGAGGAACCGCCCCTAAAAGAAGTGGAGCGCGGACATTGGGTGAGGTGTTTTTATGCCTGAGGTCCTGCGGTTGGAGAGGATAACCAAAAAGTATCACTTAAGGGGTGGCTTCTTTGGTAGGGAAGGCAGGACCTTTTACGCCTTAAAGGACATAAACCTCTCGCTTGCTGCAGACGAAATCCTGGGAGTCCTCGGGGAGTCTGGCTGCGGGAAAAGTACGCTGGCTAAAGTGGCTTTAGGGCTTGAATGGCCGGAGGAAGGCCGGGTGATCATAGACGGGCAAGACTTCTGGACCCTTTCCCAGAAAGAGCGGCAGAAATTGCGCCAGAAAATCCAG
>DROK01000052.1 GCA_011321895.1 Thermodesulfatator atlanticus | reverse complement strand
GTCATAGAGCTCTTCCCGATTCCACCCCTCCAGGTGCCCTCCCACTTTCCGGGATATCTCCTCCGGTTCCCTGTGAACCTTCACTTTAGACCTACGGCATCCTACCTGGTTAAGTTGCTTCAAATATTGAAGTACATTGGGGAATTCTCCTATAACACGCAGAAGATTATCCATGGCCTTACTTTGGGCTACAAAACCCGCCTCATATTTAGCGATGCTTTTTTCAGCAACCCCAAGAATTCGGGCTAGCTCTCGCTGAGATAAGCCATATTTTTCTCTAATTCGCTTGATTTCTTCCGAGGTGAGAAGGCCGTCTACCTTGCGCTGAAAATCTTTTATGGTCTTCTGTTGCTTTTTCATTTCTTCATTATCAAAAAAGGCCTCCCCACATACATCGCAGGAATAAATGGTCAATTCCAAAGTCAATACTTGGCCTTTATATTTAAAGGTTTCAGGCTTTCTTTCGACTTTTATGGTCCCTTCCCCGCAAATAGGACACATATCGCCATTTTTATACATCATCATAATCCTCAGATCGCTTAAAGCTTATTACTACACATTTCTCATCAGATGATTTTTGAAGTTTAAGGTAGAGTTCAATATATTCCTCATTACTAAGCACTCTTGGTTTATAAACATCCTGCCACAGCTTATGGTTTCTATATGAAGTCATAGATTTGTAAAAATCTTCTCGCCTCAGGTTCAAAATAATTTCTCTGATCTCACAATGTGAAAATCCAAGTTCAACCGCCCCCATTTCTGCCTTTCGGGTCACAATCCAGCGTTCCTTACGGACCAGTTCTTTAAGTTCTTCCAGGTTATAGTGTGGCTTCCTCTTTTCGGATACCTTTAGTGGTACCATCGTGGAACCATCCTGTCAATTCTTATCGGTAAAAATTACCTTCCCCCAAACTTCTTAAGACCTGATCCTAGCACAGGAAGAGTTTGGACGGCTTTTTAGAGGCCTTCACTTTCCAGTGCGGTGTGCTCAGGCCAGTCTTTATTTGGCTCACGGATGAAAGGGCTCGGGAATTCAGAGAAGAGGAAAGCAAATCTGTTTTATAAATCCTTGAAAGAAACCAGAACAGGGAAAATTGGCGGCCCCACGGGGACTCGAACCCCGGTCTCTGGCGTGAGAGGCCAGTATCCTAGGCCACTAGACGATGGGGCCTTCTGTCTCAAGAAAATTAGCCAAGCTTAAAATAACTGTCAAGGAAGCTAGGCAGCCTTCTTTTCCGAGGCCTTTTGAAGATGATAGGCCCGGATGAAAGGATCCAGGTCTCCGTCCAAGACCGCCTCTACGTTTCCGATCTCTACCCCGGTGCGATGATCCTTAATAAGACGGTAAGGGTGTAAGACGTAACTCCTTATCTGGCTACCGAAGGCGATTTCTTTCTTCTCTCCGTAAAGTTTTTGCCTTTCTTCTTCTTTTTTGCGACGCTCAAGCTCGTAAAGACGGGCCTTTAAGATGGCTAGGGCAATGGCCTTGTTGCGGTGTTGAGAACGCTCATTTTGGCACTGCACCACTATCCCCGTGGGAAGATGCGTGATGCGGACGGCGCTTTCGGTCTTGTTGACGTGCTGGCCTCCGTGGCCGCTGGCGCGCATGGTCTCGATCTTTAAATCTTCCGGACGTATCTCGATCTGGATGTCTTCGTCTATTTCCGGAATAACGGAAACCGAAGCGAAAGAAGTATGCCGCTTGCCGCTGGTATCAAAGGGCGAAATGCGCACCAGGCGGTGGATCCCGCTTTCGGCCTTAAGATGGCCGTAGGCATAGGGGCCCTCTACGATAAAAGTTACGGATTTGATCCCCGCCTCTTCCCCTGCCAGCACGTCGATGATCTTGGTCTTATACCCCTTCTTTTCCGCCCAGCGCAGATACATGCGCAGAAGCATCTCCGCCCAATCCTGGGCCTCCGTTCCACCGGCACCGGCGTGGATGGTAACGATGGCGTTTGAAGTATCGTGTTCCCCTGAAAGGAAAAGCTTGATTTCTTCTTCTTCGATCAGAGAAAAGAGTTTCTTGACCCGGCTGGCTACTTCTTTAAGGGTCTCTTCGTCTTCTTCCTCAAGGGCCAGGTCAAATAGGACCTTGGTATCTTCGTATTCCCGTTCCAGGTCTTCCCAGGAAGCAAGCAAATCCTGCAAACGCGCCCGCTCACGCAATATCTCCTTGGCTTCCGGACGTTCCCAGAAGCCCTCTTTCACCAGCTCTTTCTCTAGAGTATCAAGACGGGCCCTTTTGCCTTCCGGATCAAAGACACCTCCTTAAACTGGAAATACGTTCCCCGAGCTTTTCCAGCTGGGCCCGGATTTCTGCGGGATTAAGGGCCAGGGCCTTTTCCCCGAGTTTTATTTCCAGGCGTCTTTTCTTCATAATCTTCCCCTCCTGAATACGGCTGATACGGAAACGGCTAACGTTAAACCCAGGCAGCCTAAAGAAAACAGATCTCCGTAACGGGTGTACCAGCTAAAATATGCAAGATGTTTAGCAGTTACACAAGGGGCCGCTTCTTTTTCCAGGGGCGTTTGCTTTATGACGCGCCCGTAAGGATCGATAAGACCAGAAATCCCGGTATTGGCTACCCGTATTACGTATCGTCTGGTTTCAATGGCCCGAAAAACCGCCTGGGCAAAATGCTGATAAGGCCCGGCGGTGGCGTCAAACCAGGCGTCATTGGTGGCCACGAGAAGCACGGTGGCCCCGTCGCGAACCCTCTGGCGGGCAAGGTCTGGGAAAATGCTCTCAAAACAGATCAAAGGCCCAAAGACCTGGTGCGGGTTCAACTTCAAAGGCAGGGAACGGGGCCCTGGCGCATATTCTCCCGAAGCCACCGCCAAAGTGCGCAGCCAGGGGAGGGTCTTCTCGAAGGGGACGAACTCCCCAAAAGGGACCAAACGTTGCTTATCGTAACGGCCAACGATTTTACCATCCCGCAACAAGAAAAGGCTGTTGTAGACACGAAAACGCTCGCCTTTCAGTTCATAGTAGGGGGCCCCGAAAATAAGGGGTTTGGCCAGCTGCCGCTGCCAGCCAAGCAGCCTTTCGAGCCATTTATTCTTTTCGGAAAGATACAGGGGAAAGGCCGTCTCCGGCCATATGACCACTTCTGCCCCGCAGGAAACGGCCTCACGGGAAAGTTTTTGGTATTTGGCGATGGTCTCTTGCAAAAAGGCCCGGTCCCATTTGAGATCCTGGGGAATGTTTCCCTGCACCAGGCCTACCCGTTGGGCCGGGCCGTTAAACTGGGTTTCCAGACGGGCGGCACCGTAGAGATAGGCCCCCAAAAGGGCCAGAAAACAGAGGACGAGAAAGGACTTTTTCCTGGTGTTCATAAAGGAGAAGAGAGCGTAATTGACCAGGGCCAACAGGAAAGAGACCGCAAAAACCCC
>DROK01000051.1 GCA_011321895.1 Thermodesulfatator atlanticus | reverse complement strand
GGGAGAAAAGTCATCTGCCCGCTCCTTTGCGACACTCCTTCGAAAATCTAGGACTCTTCCATTTCCTGGCGGTTTCAGGGCTTCATTTCGGCCTCCTGCTGGGGATATGTTACCTCGTTCTCAAGGCCCTGTTTTTCTTCTGGCCAAGGCCCCTCCTCATTCTGACTGACCGGCAATGGCTTTTTCTCTGCGCTACCCCTCTGCTCTTTTGTTACGCCCTGATCACTGGCCCTTCCCCTTCGGCGCTTAGGGCTCTGGTGATGTATCTGGTCTTTGGCCTTGCCCTTCTGGGGCTGCGCCCTCTTAAAGGCCTTGACCTCTGGGCCCTTGCGGTCTGGGTGATCCTCCTTTTTCAGCCCCAGGCGGTGGGAAATTTCTCTTTCAGGCTTTCGGTTTGCGCGGTCCTGGCCCTCATTTTGGCCAACCAGGGCCGTAAGCTCCTGCCGTGGCCTGAAAAGAAAATCTGGCGCTACCCCCTGGCAAGTCTTTATTTTTCCCTGGTGGCCACGTTGGCCACCGCCCCCTGGCTCTTGGTCTTAAAAGGGAGCTTTTCCCCCTGGGCCCCGGTGAGTAACCTGCTGGCTACCCCGGTCTTTGCCTTCTTGGTGCTCCCTTTATGCCTGCTCGCAACCTTCCTTTCTTTTGGCGAACCCTCGCTGGCCGTCAAGCTGGCAGAGCTTGCACCCCGCGCCCTCCCCTTGCCCCGGCTTAGCCTACCCCAGCTCACGCCACCGCTACCGGTGGGCATATTTGTCCTTCTACTGGCCCTTGGAGGCGGAGTGATTCTTTGGGCCAGAGGGAAAAGCAGGGTTTTAGGCCTCGTTTTGGTCTTTCTTCTTGCCTTCTGGGCCTACCAGACATACCGGAGCTTAAACCTGTTTCTCCTCCTTGACGTAGGCGAGGGCAGCGCCGGCCTGGTCAAAGTCTCCGGCCACAGGAAGGCCATCCTCTTTGATACAGGGCCGCGTCTGGGACGTTTTGACGCCGGGGAATTCATCATCGCCCCTACCTTAAGAAAACTCGGGCTTACTCCCCATCTGGCCGTGATTTCTCACCTGGAAAGCGATCACGTCGGAGGCCTTAAGAGTCTCAAAGAGATCTGGCCTAACCTGGAAGAGATTAGTCCTTCCCGCAGGCTCGAGGAGTATCGTGGGCCGGGTTTTGCGCTTACTTTCTATTCCGCCTGCAGGTTTTCAAACCAGAACGAAAATTCTCTGGTAACTAAATTGTCCCTTGCAGGGTTTAAGATCCTTTTTCCCGGGGATATCGGAAGGAAACGCGAGAGAGAACTGGTGGCCCAGGACATTTCCGCAGACCTCCTGGTCCTGCCCCACCACGGGGCCAGAAACTCCGCCACTTACCCTTTCTTGAAAAAGGTCTCCCCGGCCCTTGTGTTTTCTTCAAGCAGGCGAGCCGGACATCCCGCCCGAGAAACACTTACCAGGTTAAAGAGCCTTGGCCTTCCGCACCTTGGTACCAAAAATTTCGGCGCCATAAGCCTCATCTGGTCCGACCCGGAAGAAATCTATCTTTGTACCGAAAAAGCGCGCCGGGGGTATCCCCTCCTCTGGCGCAGCTTGTGGCCTTTGGTAAAAGTGGGGTGCAGGCCCCTTGCCCTGCGGCCTTAACAACCACATATTAACCCAGGGAGGTGTCTATGAAACCGGGTTTTGAAACCTTTGAACACGGTGCTGACATCGGGATCAGGGGTATCGGCCGGACCTTAGAAGAGGCCTTTATCAACGCGGCCAAGGCCCTCTTCAGCCTCATGGTCTTAAACCTTGAAGAGGTAAAGCCTGAAAAGAAGGTAACCTTGGAAGTCGAGGGAGAAAACCTGGAAGAACTCTTTCTGGAATGGCTAAACAAATTGCTTTCTCTGGCCGGGATGGAAAACCTGGTCTTTTCTGAATTCGGCTGCCAGATCAAGGACCTTTCCCTCTCCGGCTGGGCGGCCGGAGAACCCATCAACGAAGAAAAACACGAGCTGGGAGAGGAAGTGAAAGGGGCCACTTATACCATGCTCAAAGTAGAAAAAGTTAACGGTTTCTGGGTGGCCCAATGTGTGGTGGACGTCTAAGGGGGTTGCCTCTTCTCCTAAGCCGTGCTTTCTCTTTAGGGCATGGCGACCAAACCCGTAGTACAGGAATTCCTGCTTTCCTTATCCCCTCCCTCCCTGGACGACCAGCGGGCAGATGAAGCCCGTCTGCGCCAGGCTTTAGCGGAAAAATTAGAAGGCCGGGAACCCGGTATCACTCTTTCGGTCTTGAGAAAACTGCCCGCCCTTTTGCGCGACTCTAATTTCAAAATAAAGGCCAGGGTGGCTTATGACGGCAGAGATTTCGTGGTGTTTGACGTCCTCCCTCCCCAGGACAAGACACCCCTTTTGGGCCTCGGGGTAGACCTGGGGAGCACCGGGGTAGTCCTTTATCTTTACGATTTTTTGGAAGGAAAAACCATCAGAAAACATTCCTTCAAAAACCCCCAGATCCCTTTCGGGGAGGATATCCTAAACCGCCTGCATTACGCCGACCGCCCGCAAAGGCGTAAGGAGATCCACGAAGTCACTTTAAAAGCGCTAAGAGAAGAGACCAGAAAGATCCTTTCTGACTTTCCTGAGGAGGCCCTGGCCTACGTGGCCCTTTGCGGTAACACCACCATGAGCCACTTCTTCTTAAACCTTGAGACCCGCTACCTTTACCGGGAACCTTACATACCGGCGGCAAGCTGGATTGACACTTTAAACTTGAAGGAACTCGCCCTCCCTGGCCACGAAGAGGGGTTTCTCTTTGTCTTTCCCAACCGGGGAAGTTACTTCGGCGGCGACCTCCTGGCCGGCATCCTGGCGGCTGGTCTTCATCGGCGCGAGGAAATAAGCATCCTCATAGACGTGGGGACCAACGCGGAAGTGGTGTTGGGAAACAAAGAATTTTTGCTCGCCACCGCCGGGGCCGCCGGCCCGGCGCTAGAAGGGGGAATCCTGGCCTGCGGGATGCAAGCCGCCCCCGGGGCCATCGAAAGGGTAAGGATAGACCCCGAAACCCTAAAAATCGAACTCAAAACCATAGGGGAGGAAAAACCGCGTGGCCTTTGCGGCTCAGGGGTAATTGACCTCCTGGCCCAGATGTTTCTGGCTGGCCTTATTGATCAGCGGGGAAAATTTCTTCCAGAGAGATGGCCGGAAAGGTTCCGTACCATAAATGGGGAGCTTGCCTTTATCCTGGTGCCTGCCGAGGAATCGGCCACCGGAAAACCCATTTACGTCACCCAGGGGGAAGTAAAAAGTATCATCCGTTCCAAAGGGGCCATGTACACCATCTTGACGGTCCTTTGCCAGAGCATAGGCCTTGATTTTAAAGACATCCACCGCTTTTACATCGCGGGAAGCTTCGGCAATTATATTGACCCCGAAATGGCCGTCTTGATCGGTATGTTGCCAGACGTACCCCTTGAGCGTTTCGTACCTTTGGGAAACGCCGCCGGTAAGGGCACGATAGAATTTTTAAAAAACCGGGAGGCTTTCTCTGAACTGAAACAGATACTGGCCAACCTTACCTATCTTGAGATGAACGTGCGTCCTGAGTTTATGCAACTCCTGACCGGAGCCCTTTTTCTCCCTCACACGGACCTTTCCCTCTTTCCAAACGTCGCGCGCAAGGTCAAGCTCTTAAAAGAGCATTAATGAGAGCATTTCAGGATAACTCACTTGAGGGATCTGTACGCTATCAATCAAAAGGCTTAATTAATATTCTTTAGAGGACCACATATCTCTGGTAAAACGAACCACTTTATTCCGCCCTCCTTCTTTGGCTTTGTACAAAGCCACGTCCGCATATTTAATAGCTTCCCATATTCCTTTAGCGTCAACCGGAAATTCGCTGACCCCTATAGAAATAGTCCGTTTAATTACTCCTTTGGGTGTCTCAAACTCTTGAGCTTCTACTATACTCCTTAATTTTTCAGCTATCTTTAGACTATCACCTTCTTTTACGTCTACTAAAAGAATTAAAAACTCTTCTCCTCCAAACCTTACTACTAGATCAGAAGCTCTTACATGTTTTTTGAGTAGTTTTGCCGTCTCTTTTAAAATCTTATCTCCTATATCATGACCATATCGATCATTTATAGACTTAAAATAATCAAGATCTGCCATGAGAACACCCAAAACTGTTTTGCGCCTTAGTATACCAGCTATTAAATTATCAATAGCCTCTTCTAGAAACCGACGATTATAAAGACCGGTAAGAGGATCTTTTAGAGTTTGGTCTTTCAAAGATTCAGCATATCTCTTTGCTTCAATCACTGGAACGGCTTCTCTGATATATCTTTCTGCAATTCTTAATTTTTCTTTAATCCTTTTAGAACGTCTATTTTCCGGTGTCTTAGGTAAAATAATTTGAGCCACTCCTATACACTGACCACCGCTCATAAAAGGTACACAATAGTGTTCTGCTTCATCTTTCCATAAAAAGAGGGAGCATATTCTTGGTTGAATAATAGAATTTATTACGTGGCCTGTTCTTTTAGCACGACAAAAATTGGCGTTAAAAAGTTTTTCATGATTAACTTCCAGATCTGGTGGAGAAAGATGAACCACCGTCATGGTGTTTTGCGAATTCGACACTTCATAGAGCGCAAAAGCCTCTATACCAAGCTTTTCTTTAAACACTTGTGCCAATCGTTCATATACGTCTTTTACAGTTTGATCCTCTTCAATAGTATGTTTAAAAATCGCAAGTTCAGTATAATTACGTAATAAATTCTTTACCGCTTCTGAGAGTTTTCCAATTTCATCTTCGGCCTCGTGTTTCCACTCACAATATTGAGGATCTTCCAGACAGTAATGTTCTCCCTCAATAAATAAATTGTCAATTTTTTTAGTAATAATATCGAGAGGTCTTTTAACCATAAAGAAAAAGGCCAAACCACCCCAGATAAGACATAAAATCAAGATACCAAAAATGAGTAAATAAAAAGAAGAGGCGTTTTCAGAGAGGGCCCCCAGCTCTTTTTGCAACTTTTCTTCTTCTTTTAATGACCAATCAAGTATCTTTTGAAATTCTTTTTGCATTTCCTGATAAGAATTAGCCTTGACAAGGCGGGTCAAAACATCTTTTAAATAAGGATCTTTAACAGAGCTAACAATCTGAATAATTTTTTGGTTTCCCTTTTCGTAAATTCCTCCTTGAAGACCGATATAGGCCAATTTACGGATGGCATTTCTTATTCGCTCTTTTTCCTCGGCACTTGCCTCTTCCAGCCTTTCCAGAAGGTAAAGCCCCTCTTGAGCCAGGGATTTGTAGGCGTAAATGGGGGCCCGTTCAAGATGATCTTTGAGTTTGTGCAATTGAGCGTGAAAATAAAAGGCTATGAGGGTATTGATGGCAACGCAGATGGCGATAACGAAGCCAACTTTCCAGAAAAGACTCAAATTCAATAAAAATCGGATTAATTTACACGATCTGTATCCCATCTTCTCTGTTCTATTCGGTCTGTCTCCAAAAACTTTTAAATTTTCATTTTTAAAAACACTGTTCTTAAGAAACTTTTAATTTGATACCTAAGTCCCCATTGAAACACGGAAATCTGGATTTGGTACAATATATTGTGTTTTTCATCATTGACTACCCCAACAAAATGGGTTATTAGGTCTCTAAAGTCTTTTCCCGGGAGGTTGAGATGGAGCCCTTGGTACGTAAACGTGACGGGAAATTTGTGCCCTTTGACCGCCGTCGCATCGCCAACGCCGTCTTTAAAGCGGTAAAAGCGGTAGGGCAGACGGATCGCAAAATCGCCGAAACCATTGCTGACGAAGTGGCCCTTAAGCTCTACCGGACCTTCTTCAAATTCGGCAACGTCCCCCACGTGGAACAGATCCAGGACATCATCGAAGAGACCCTCATCTCCCACGGGTTAAGTGAAGTCGCCAAGGCCTACATCCTCTACCGGGAAAAGCGCAAACAGGCCCGGGAAATAGGCAAGGCCATCGTTGACGGCATCAACCTCATCGAAGACTACCTCACCCGGGAAGACTGGCGGGTCCAGGAAAATTCCAACATGAATTATTCCCTCCAGGGGCTCAATTTTCACATCTCTTCTTCGGTGATCGCCCGCTATTGGCTCACCAAGCTTTATCCCGCCGAAATCGGGGAGGCCCACCGGGAAGGAGACTTTCATATCCACGACCTGGGGATCCTTGGGCCCTATTGTGTGGGCTGGGACCTTTACGACCTTTTGCTGCGCGGCTTTGGGGGCGTACCGGGGAAAGTGGAATCTACACCGGCCAAACACTTTCGTACCGCCCTGGGCCAGATCGTAAATTTCTTCTACACCCTGCAGGGCGAGGCTGCGGGGGCCCAGGCCTTCTCCAATTTTGACACCCTGCTGGCCCCCTTCGTCCGCTACGACAAGCTCTCTTATACCGAAGTGAAACAGGCGCTTCAGGAATTCCTTTTCAACGTAAACGTCCCTACCAGGGTGGGTTTTCAGTCTCTCGCCTGGGAAGAGCCGGTGGTAGTAAGGCGCAAAGGTCGGGTCGAGGTTTTGCCCATCGGTGAGCTGGTGGACATGGCCTTTCGGCAAAACCCGCACCGGGTTATTCCCAACGTAGACGGTTACGGAAAACCCTCTCGCGATTCCTTCCTGGTACCCGGGGACGGAGACCTGGAGGTGCTGGGCTGGAAGGAAGGCAAGGCTTCGTGGCTTAAGGTCAAGGGGCTGGTGCGGCACCGGGTCCCGCATAAGCGTTTTCTAAAGATCCGCACCGGCCGTGGAGAGGTTTTCATCTCCCCGGCCCACTCACTTTTTGCCCTGGAAGAGGGAAAGATCAAACCGGTAAAACCTTCAGAACTCGAACCCGTAGGACCTAACGCCCACGTGGGGCCGACCAACCACGTGGTAGGCTTGAAGGAGGTCTCCCAAGATTGTTTCAAAAACTTATCAGAGATTGACCTGGCCGAAGTTCTGGCGGGATTTCCGTGTGAAGCCAAGGCCAAGGTTTACGTCCATTTGACCGAGAGGGCCTTTGAAAAGCTAGAAGCTAACCTTAAGGCTCAAGACAAGTCTCTGAAACAGGCGGTCTACGAACTTGGTTATCGGGACCGGACGCAATACTACCGGTGGCGCCGGGAGGCAGTGGTGCCCTTCTCCTTCTGGGAACGTTACGGGGAGCTTGAAGACGAAGAGGTATTTTTCAGCCTGCGAAACTACCCGGAACACCGGGTGCCACGCAAATTATCCGGCCAAAGACTTGAGGCCTTCCTCACCCTCCTTGCCTTTTACCTGACGGAGGGTAAGGCCTCCGGGACGAACCTTTCCATTTCCCAGGCTGAAGAAAGAATGGAACCCATAGAGAAGGCCGCCTGTCTTTTAGGGATCAAAAGCGGAGAATCTGAGCATTTCGGTTGGTCTTCTAAAGAAAAGGGGCCTACCGAGACCAAAGTAAAGGTTTTGCGCTTAAAGGGGATACTCTCCTTTATAATCAAGCACAGTGCGGGGTTTTCGGCTCAAGACAAAAAAATACCCTACTTCGTCTTTGACCTTGATCGTTCCCTGCGGGAGAAATTTCTGGCGGCCCTCATTGAGGGGGACGGCTATTATGACGCTTCTCACCGGCGCTTTGGCTTCTTTTCTCGGTCCAAGAGGCTCATAGCCGGGGTAAGCTTTCTCCTGGCAAGCCTTGGTTATCATTTTGTCCTTACCCGTAAGGACCCCCGCACCGGCGTCTACGGCCTCTTCTACTATCCCCATCCCAAGCGGAACTGGCCGGGGGAGGGGGACTTTGTGTGCGTTCCGGTTTACGAGATCTGGGAGGAAGAATACCCCCACGAATGGGAATATGACCTTTCGGTGGATTGCGAAACAGAAAACTTCGTGGGAGGACTCGGCGGGGTCCTCTTCCACAACACACCGTTTACCAACCTCACCATGGACCTCAAGGTGCCTGAAAGCTTCCAAAAGATGGCGGTGGTGGTAGGAGGGCAGACTCGGGCCGAGACTTACGCGGAATTCCAAAAAGAGATGGACATGATCAACCGGGCCTTTTGCGAACTCATGATGGCCGGCGACGCCAAAGGCCGTATCTTCACCTTCCCCATCCCCACCTACAACATCACCAAGGAGTTTGACTGGGAAAACCCGGCCCTTGAGCCCCTCTGGGAAATGACCCGCAAATACGGCATCCCGTACTTCGCCAACTTTGTTAACTCGGACATGGACCCCAACGACGCCCGTTCCATGTGTTGCCGCCTGAGACTTGATAACCGGGAGTTGCGCAAGCGCCAGGGAG
>DROK01000050.1 GCA_011321895.1 Thermodesulfatator atlanticus | reverse complement strand
GGGGCCGATTTAGAAGTGGTAAAGGTGGCGGCGCTCTTTCACGACATTGGCCGGGCTGAAGAAAGGCGCACCCAGGGGCGGGTGTGTCACGCCGCCTACGGGGCCAAGCTGGTAAGAGAAATCCTTAAAAAATATGGGCTGCCGGAGGCCTTCATCGAGCGGGTGGCTGAGGCCATCGCCTCCCATCGTTTTCGCAGTAAGATACGTCCCCGCACACCAGAGGCCCGGGTCCTTTTTGACGCCGATAAACTGGATGCTTTGGGTGCCGTGGGTATCGGGCGGGCCTTTCTCTTTGCCGGGGAAGTGGGGGCCAGGCTCCACAACCCGGAAGTAGACCTCGAAAAGACGGAGCCCTATTCCCGGGAAGATACCGCCTGGCGCGAGTTCAAGCTCAAACTCTCAAAAATCAAGGATCAGATGCTTACCGAAGAGGGCCGACGTATCGCCCAGGAAAGATATCAGTTTATGGAGGAATTCTTTGACAGACTGAACAAGGAAGTGCGAGGGGAGCTTTAGATGAAAACCGCCGTGGAGATCACCATCTTTAACGCCCTTCTGGCCGCGGTGGCCGAAGAGATGGGCATAGTGCTACAGAAATCCGCCTTTTCCGCCAACATAAAAGAACGCCGCGATTTTTCCTGTGCCGTCTTTGACGGCAAGGGGCGTCTGATCGCCCAGGCGGCCCATATTCCGGTCCACCTGGGGGCGATGCCCTACACTTTGGCGGCGGTCCGCGAGGCCCTGACCTTGGAACCGGGGGACGTGGTAATTACCAACGATCCTTACGCCGGAGGCACCCATCTTCCCGACATCACCCTCATCAAACCCGTCTTTGCCGGTGACGAACTGGCTTTTTACTTGACGGTCAGGGCGCACCACGCCGACGTGGGGGGTAAGACCCCCGGCTCCATGCCCTTGGCGACCCATATTGCGGAAGAGGGAGTCCTCATTCCCCCCACCAAACTCTTTGAAGCCGGGCATCTGAACGAGCCCTTTTGGAAGGAATTCCTGGCCCGGGTGCGTAACCCGGCCGAACGGGAAGGGGATCTTCAGGCCCAGCTCGCCTCCTTAAAACGGGGTGAGGTGCGCCTCCAGGAGCTGATCAACCGGTACGGCCTTTCTTTTTTGAAAGAGCGTTTGGCCATGCTGCTGGACTATAGCGCCCGCCTGATGCGGGCCCTCATCAGGGAGATCCCCGACGGGGAATACTATTTCGAAGATTATCTCGACGATGACGGACTTGACAAAGAACCCATCCCCCTCCGGGTCAAGATCACCGTTAAAGGGGAGGAGGTAATTCTTGATTTCCGGGATTCTGCGCCTCAGGTCAAGACCGGGCTTAACGCGGTACGCTCGGTGACGTGTGCGGCGGTGTACTACGTCTTCTTTTCTCTGGCCCGAGGAGAAATCCCTCACAACCAGGGGGCCTTCACTCCTATTAAAATCCTCACCCGTCCGGAGACCGTGCTCGACGCCCTTTATCCTGCCCCGGTGGCGGTAGGCAACGTGGAGACTTCTCAAAGGGTGGTGGACGTGGTGTTGGGGGCCCTGGCTCAGGCCATACCGGAGCAAATACCGGCTGCTTCCTGTGGTTCCATGAACAATTTCGCCTTTGGCAACGAGGATTTTACCTACTACGAGACCATCGCCGGGGGGATGGGTGGCCGCCCGGGTCTGCCCGGCCTTTCCGGGGTGCACACCCACATGACCAACACCCTGAACACCCCTGTGGAGGCCCTGGAGCGGGACTATCCGGTTTTGGTGGAAAAATATAGTCTTCGCGCCCGTTCCGGCGGTTCAGGAAAATTTCGCGGGGGAGAGGGGCTGGTGCGCCGCATGCGCTTCTTGGCCCCGGTTACCGTTACCATCCTTTCTGAACGCCGGAGGTTTGCCCCTTACGGCCTCTTTGGGGGTCAATCCGGTCGCAGGGGCCAAAATATCCTGTTCAGGCAGGGTAAAAAGAAGATTTTGCCGGGCAAGGTGGTCCTGGAGGTGGAACCCGGCGACGTCATCGAAATCAGGACGCCCGGGGGTGGCGGTTGGGGCGGATAGAGGCGGCCCTTTATCTCCACGTCCCTTTCTGCCGGAAAAAGTGTCCTTACTGTGATTTTTATTCTGAGCCGCAGGTTCCCTCCCCGACCCTGGTAAGGCGATACCTTGAGGCGGTCAAAAAGGAGCTCCTTCTGCGGTTAAGGGAGGCAGCCCCTTACCGCTACGTCACTTTTTACGCCGGTGGGGGGACCCCTTCGCTCCTGCCCCCGGCCTTCTACGAAGAGCTCCTTTCTTTTTTAAAAGAAAAGCTTGATTTTGCCCCGCAGGAACGCACCCTTGAGGCCAACCCCGAAGGGCTTACTTACGAACTTCTGGCTGCTTACCGCCGTGTTTTTAACCGGTTGAGCCTGGGCATCCAGTCCCTCTCTGCCCAGGGGCTCCGAACACTTGGCCGTTCCCATAACGTCAGGCAAGCCAAAGAGGCGGTCCTTAACGCCCAAAAAGCCGGTTTCCAAAATCTTTCCCTGGACCTCATCTTCGGTTGGCCGGGGCAGAGGCCAGAAGACCTGGCAAAAGAGCTGGCGGAATTGGTCGCCCTGGGGCCGGCCCACGTTTCCTGCTACGAATTCACGGTGGAGCCGGGGACCCCTTTCTACACTTGGGTGACCTCAGGCCGCATAAGGCTTTTGCCTGAGGAGGAGATCGTTTCCATGTACGAAATGATACCCGCCTATCTGGCGCGCCAGGGTTTTGAGCGTTACGAAATCTCAAATTACGCCCGGCCTGGCCTTTATTGTCAACACAATCTCTTTTACTGGGAGGCCAAGCCTTATCTCGGGCTGGGGCCAGCGGCCGCCTCCTACCTGGGAGAAAAACGGGTCAAAAACGTGGCCCACCTCAAGACTTACCTTGAGTCCCTGGAGGCGGGGGCTTTGCCGGTCCAGGAGGAGGAAAGGCTTTCCCGGGAGGCCCGGTTCCGTGAAGCGGTGATCCTGGGTTTAAGGTTGGTGCAGGGGCTTGACCCGGCTTCTTTAAAAGAGCGTTTTGGCTATGATCTTTTTTCCTATTACGGGGAAACGCTTGAAAGATTGATGACAAACGGCCTGGTGGAGCAGGTGGGATCCCGTCTCAGGCTTACTAAACGGGGTCTTTTGCTGGCCAACGTGGTGTTTCGGGCCCTGGTGTAAGTTATTCTTGAATATCCCGGGCAAAAAGAGTAGAAAAGGGGCATGGAAGAGAAGCTCATTTTGAGTGAGAAAGAAATTGACCGCGCCCTGACCCGGATCGCCCACCAGATTTTGGAGAAAAACCGGGGTTGTGCGGATCTGGTCCTGGTGGGTATCCGCACGGGTGGGGTCCCTCTGGCGGAGAGGTTGCGGCGCAAGATCAAAGAGATTGAAGGGGTTGAGCTACCGGTAGGGGTGTTGGATATCAGCCTTTACCGGGATGACTGGAGCTTGGCCTCCTCTCAGCCGGAAGTCCGGCGGACGGAGATCCCCTTTCCCATCGACGACAAGGTGGTAATTTTGGTGGACGACGTGATCTTTACGGGTCGAACCGTGCGGGCGGCCCTGGACGCCCTGATGGATTTCGGCCGTCCCAAAAAGGTAGAACTTGCGGTATTGGTGGACCGGGGGCACCGAGAACTGCCCATTGAACCCACCTACGTGGGGCTTACCATCACCACGCTCCCGAACGAACACGTAACGGTGAGACTTAAGGAAATCAGCGGCAGGGATGAAGTCGTCCTTGAGAGACACTAAGGAGGGTTCAGAGAATAGCTCCTCTTTCGCCCGCCGCTTG
>DROK01000049.1 GCA_011321895.1 Thermodesulfatator atlanticus | reverse complement strand
ACGAAAAGCTCTTTGGCCCTTACCCTTACCGGCGTTTTGCCGTGGTGGAAAACGTCAACCAGACGGGCTTTGCCTACCCTACCCTCACCCTTATCGGAAACCGCCTCCTGCCCCTGCCTTTTATCAGGGAAATTTCTCTGCCTCATGAGCTACTTCACAACTGGTTTGGTTGTGGGGTCTATCCCCTGTGGGAGGAAGGCAATTGGAGTGAGGGTCTGGTCACCTATCTGGCGGACCACGACGTTTTCGAAAAAAAGAAAGAAGGAGCCCTTTATCGTCACCGTCTGCTTACCACTTATGAAAGTTACGTCCGTCCGGAAAATGAATTCCCTTTGAGGGAATTCCGTTACCGTTATAACCGGACCGCCCAGGCCATCGGTTACGGCAAAGGGGCCCTGGTCTTCCACATGCTAAGACAACGTTTGGGAGATGAGCTTTTTAACGCCGGGTTGCGCCTCTTTTACGAGAAACACCTGTTTAGCTATGCCTCCTGGGATGATCTGCGGCGGGCCTTTGAAAAAGTAAGTAACAGCAAGCTAGAGAGTTTCTTTCGCCAGTGGATCGACCGGGCTGGCCTGCCCCGGCTTTCCTTCCAGCGGGAACGGATCATCCCGGTGGGGGATAACAAGTATCTGGTAGGCCTTCTGGTGACGCAAAACGAACCCTATTACGAACTCACCCTGCCTTTGAAGGTCGTTTCCGACCAAGAAGAAAAAGAAACCCTCCTTTATATTTCAGGGCCCAGGGCCAGGATAGACGTGGAGATTAAGGGCAAGCCCCTGCTGGCCGTGCTTGACCCCGGCTACGACGTGGCCAGGCACCTGACAGAACCGGAATTTCCCCCGGTCATCTCTCGTCTCCTGGGGGCCGAAGGGGGCTATCTGGTCTTGACGCCCAAAAGAAAGATCAACCTTTATCGTCCATTCCTTTCCTTTTTTAAAAAGCGGCATTTTCGCCTGGAGACCATAGCTTTGCTTCCCAGCGAAGTCCAGCGGGACCTCGTCTATCTGGATAGCATCCCGGAGAAGGTAAAGATCCTTTTTCCCGAGCTTGAGGGTGACTTTTGCCTTTCGGTCCAGGAAAATCCCGGCCGTCCTGACAAAATCATTGCTTACGCCCGGGCGGCTTCTTCCCAGGAAGTGGAAAGGGCCCTTTATAAACTGGTACACCTGGGTGATTATCAAAACGTCTGTACCGCAAACGGAAAGATCGTTCTAAAGGAAAGGCCACGTTTTACCGCCGGCATCCAGATCAAGCTCAAGGGAGACGTAAGGGGGACTTCTCTTAGCAACCTCTTTCCTTTAGAGACCATCGCCCGGGCCATCTCCTTACACCAGGTAATTTTCTTGGGAGAACAGCACGACCGCTACGAAGAACACCTGGCCCAGCTTGAAATTATCAAATGGTTAAACGAAGCGGGCCACCGCCTGGCCATCGGTCTGGAGATGTTCCAGCGCCCCTTCCAGAGGGTCCTTGACGCCTACATCGAAGGGAAACTGAGCGAGGAAGAGTTTTTGCGGCAGAGCGAATATTTCAAGCGTTGGGGGTTTAACTGGAAACTCTATAAGCCCATTATTGATTACGCCCGCAAACACCGCATCCCGCTGGTGGCCCTGAATATCCGGGCCGAAATCACGGACAAGGTGGCCAAAGGGGGGCTTAAGGCCTTAAGCCCGGAAGAACGAGCCCTGCTGCCTCCGCTTGACAAGTCCAATCAGGCCTACCGGGCTTATCTGCGCCTGGTCTACGAGAGCCATCCGGAAAACCGGAAAGAAATCAAAGACTTTGAGACCTTTTATGAGGCCCAGCTCCTCTGGGACGAAGCCATGGCCGAAAGCATCGCCCGTTATCTGGCCAAACACCCGGAACGGCAGATGGTGGTCATAGTGGGGCGGGCCCACGTGGCTTACGGGTACGGCATCCCCTCCCGCCTGGCGCGGCGGGGTTTCCGGGATTACGTTATCGTGCTGCTGAGCCCCGGCCAGAACCTGAGCCCGGCCATGGCAGACTACGTCCTTTTCCCCGCCCCTGAAGCCCCGCCCTTTACCGCCAGACTGGGCGTGTTGGTAGAGGAAACCCCGAAAGGGTTGGTAATAAGGAAGGTCTTGCCCGGTCGTCCGGCGGCCAAGGCCGGTCTTAAAGAAGGGGACGTGATCCTCAAAGCAGACGGCAAGCTCATCAAGTCCGTCACCGACCTCAAACTCGCCCTCTATTCCAAGAGGCCGGAAGATAAGATAAGACTCGAAATCTTAAGAGACGGGCGTAAAGAAAAGATAACGGTAGGTCCGTTTCAAAGCCAGGAAGGGGTTAAGTGATGCAGTTCACCGTGGACAAATTGACCAAAGAAGAAGTCAGAAAGTTAGAAGAAGTCCTGCAGCGGGAAACCCAGCCCTCGGCGGTGGGGGGCCTTTTCTGGGTCGAAATCCCTGAAAGATATCTGGCCCCTGTACAAAAGGCCCATCGGGAAAGCTGCGGCCCCCACTATTTCGCCATCGAAATAGGGGAAGACTTTATCAGTTTTGAGTTTTTGGTGCGCAATTTTAACCGGGTACGCTGCGATTGTATTAGCCCGGCCACACCGGAACAGAAGATCTTTTTACTGGACCTGGCCAAGAAACTGTTTGCCCTTGCAGGGGTAAAAATGGAAAGGAGGGGCTAGAGCCCCTCTGCTTTTTTAACTGATAGCCTCTTCCAGTTTGCTTCCCGGCTTGAATTTGACCACCTTTCGGGCCGGGATTTTTATCTGCTCTCCGGTACGCGGGTTACGCCCCATTCTCTCCGCCCTTTCTACCACCATGAAGGTCCCAAAACCCACCAAAGTCACCTTGTCCCCGGCCTTCAAGGCCTCGGTCACGGCTTCCATAAAGGCGTTGAGGGCTTTTTCTGCGGTAACTTTGGGGAGATCCGCGATTTCAGCCATTTTGTTTACCAATTCCGCCTTATTCATAGACTACCTCCTTAGTGAAATGTTCGAATGCTTTTAAAATAAAGACCTTTACAGTTTCTTAGGTTAAAAGTCGGGTCAGGTCAACTAAAAATTTAGTCTTTGAAGCCCCCGAGGGAAGACGGTAAGCCGCTCCGGGCCTGAGGAAGTGATCAGGTAAGTATCCTCCACCCCGATAACCCCAAGCCCCGGGACGTGACACTTGGGTTCCAGGGCGATGACCATGCCTTCTTGCAGAGCAACGTCCACTTGGGCGATAGGGGGCCATTCGTCAATTTCAAGGCCTACTCCGTGTCCGATAAAGGGCACCTTTTCCGGACCGTGAGCCATAAAAAACGGGGAAAGACCGTTGTCGGCCGCCAAAGACAAGGCCTTTTGGTAAATTTCTGCCCCTGAGGTCCCGGGCTGTAACATCTTTTCTATCTCTTGCAGGATGAAATCTATCTTTTCGTAAATCTCATGGGCCCGGGGGGGCAACTGGCCGAAATAAAAGACCCGGCTCTGGTCCACCAGGTATCCTTCAAACCAGCCCGCGTAATCGATAAGAATGGGCTCGTTAAGGCCGATCTTTTTCTCAGAAGGCCCTTGAGGGAAACCCCAGACCCCGAGTCCCCCCTGACCGGTGGTGGTATAAGCGGGCACGGTGGCCTCTTTGCCTGCAAGCAGGTGACCGTAAGCCAGTTCCTGGCCAAAACCTGACGTCCGGGTAAGGGCCGGGTGCCCCCGCTTGCGCAGCTCCGCCTCCAGGAGGCCGGCGGCCTCTAACTCAGAGAGCCCGGGTTTTAGGCGGGGGAGAAAGGCTGCCAGGGCTTCGGCCAGGAGCCGGGCCGCCTGCTTGAGGCAGGAGATCTCGTAAGGGCTTTTTACGCTGCGGATTTGCCGCACCAAGGGGCTTACGTCCGCCAAGGAAAAATCCGTAAGGAGCTGCTGGTATCTTTTAAAAAGGGCGTGCGGAAGCCTTTCCTCTTCCAGGCCCAGATTATGAAGCCCGAGGTCTTTTAAAAAAGCAGGCAGTTTCCTTAAAGAACGGAAGGGGATTTCTTCGGCTACGGGACTTTTTTCCGGCCGTCCCAGGGTACGGTAAACCAGCAGAAAGGCCTCGGCCCGCTCGGTAATTACCAGGTGACCATCTACAAAAACCCCGGCGAAATAAAAGATATGAAGCGGAAACCGGATAAGGGCGGCGTCAAGCCCTGTCTGTACCAGAGCGGTGGCCAGTTTTTTTATGCGGGCCCGAAGTTCTTCTTTATCCGCCGGCACTACTAAGCCTTTCCGCTATCCTGAGGACGGTTTCCGCGTAGGGTTGGCTGTGGTTATAGGTCTTAATAACCCTGAGCTTGGCCTCCTGGTCTTTCGCCTTCTGCCAGCCGTGAGCGGCCAAATAATTGGCCATACTGGCCAGGGCGTCTTCCAAGGAAAACAGGTCCACTCTGCCGTCTCCGTCCCAATCGTAGCCGTAGTGTAACACGCTTGAGGGGACGAATTGGGGCAGACCAAAGGCCCCGAAGATCGATCCTTTGATGGCCAGTGGGTCCAGACCATTTTTACGGCAATAGGTAAGGAGGGCCGCCAGTTCCTTAAGGGCCCATTTGGCCCGGCGCGCCATAAAGGCCTTGAGCCGGGCCTCCTCTTCGGCAGAGAGGCCCGCTGGTAAATAAGACCTTACCTGTTCCCAGTTGCTCGAAAGGGCCATGCTGGCCAACACGTTGAAAGTACGGTAACGGCCAGGGTAACGCCCCAGGTCGGTTTCTACCAAAAACATGGCCACCAGGACCTCTTTGGGCACCCCGAACCTTTCTTCGAGGGCCGTAAGAAGACTTTGGTGCTTTTTAAGAAATTTTTGGGCCCTTTCTACGCGTTCAGGCCGCAAAAATTGGGCGTAATTTAGTTTGTATTCGTCGTGCAGGAGCTTCTTGGGCATAATTTCCGGCAGGAACCTTACCTCTTGGCGAGAAAAAAGTTGCTTTAAATATGCCTCATCGTAGCCCCGGGCCGCCAAGGCCGAGATCAGGGGAGAAAAATCAGCCCCCCAGACCGGGGTGTTCCAGAGGAAAAAAAACAGACAGGGCCAAATATATTTCCTCATCCAAAGACTCCTACCGTCGTTAAGGTTTTCTGCAATTCTTCAAAGGTGACGGGTTTGCGCAAATAATAAGCGTGCGGAATCTTCTGCGCCCGTTCACGGGTCCCTTCGTTGATCAGTCCGGTTAGAAAAATGATCGGAGTTTTGGGCTCCTGTTCCCTAATTTTTTCCGCCAGCGTGAAACCGTCCATCTTGGGTAGTCTAACATCCAAAACAAAGAGAGTATATGGTCCTTCTTGGAGGGCTAAAAGGGCCTCTTCTCCGTCCCGGGCCTCTCGCACAGAAAAACCCAGCAAACTGAAGAATTCCGTTAAAATTTCGAGAACGCTTCCCTCATCCTCTACAATTAGAACCTTTTTCATTTACTAGCCCCTCCCGCAAAATATAACACGATTTGGGTTAGGCCTTACTAAATTCCCGGAAAGGAGGCAAACCTTAAAAAGAGGCCAAATCCGATATTTTTGAGGAATTTACTGGGACAAATGGAAATCAAATTTTATGTTTAAGGTCTTTGAAAATTTAGACCTAAAAATTATTTAATTTTTCAGGATTATTAAGACGCAACTACCCAAACTTGGCCTGCCGGAAAAGTTTTCCTGAAACCCGGCATGCGGTAAAATTTTCACTTCATGACGGAAAAGGAATTTTACCAATGGTTAGTGGACATCAGACGGCGCCTGCACGCCCACCCTGAACTGGCTTACCAGGAGTACCGCACCAGCGCCCTGATCGCCGGAGAACTCGAAAAGCTAGGGCTTCCCTATCAAACGGGGCTGGCCAAGACCGGGGTGGTGGCGGAGTTAGGCCAGGATGGCCCTCTCGTGGCCCTGCGGGCGGACATGGACGCCCTGCCTTTATCCGAAGAAACGGGGCTTCCTTTTGCCTCCCGCATTCCAGGGGTAATGCACGCCTGTGGTCACGACGGTCACGTGGCCATGTTGCTCGGGGCCGCCTACCTTTTAAAAGAAAATCCCCCTCCGGGCAGGGTGCGTCTTATTTTTCAGCCGGCGGAAGAAAAAGGGGCCGGGGCCCTGGCCATGATCAAAGAAGGAGTGCTGGAGGGGGTCTCTTTCATCTTCGGGGGCCATATCGATCGCCACTTCCGGGTGGGTGAGATTGCGGTAAACGAAGGCCTGATCTGTGCCTTTACCGACACCTTTAAAGTCCGTATCACCGGTAAAGGGGGGCACGCGGCCTGGCCGCACGAGGCGGTGGACGCTGTGGTCTGCGGGGCCTTGCTCGTAATGAACCTGCAAACCATCATTTCCCGGGAAATTAACCCGGCCCACCCTTCGGTAATCACGGTAGGACGTTTTCAGGCGGGTACGGCCCACAACGTAATCGCCGAAGAGGCTCTCCTGGAAGGCACCATCAGGTCTACTGATCCCAAAGTAAGGGAGCGAATCATCAAAAGTATTAAGCGTATGGCCCAGGGGCTGGCCCACCTTTACCGGGCCCGGCTGGAGGTGGAGATAAAAGAAGGCTATCCTCCGGTGATCAACGACGCAGAAGCGGCTAAAATAGCCAAACAGGCTGCGGTGGCGGTGGTAGGGGAAAAGGGGCTTTGTCAGCAGCCGCACCCAAGCCTTGGGGGAGAAGATTTTGCATTTTATCTGAAACACGTGCCAGGCTGTTTCGTACGTTTCGGGGCCGTAAAGCAAGGGCTTGAAAACGTCCCGGCCCACAGCCCCAAATTCGATTTTGACGAAGCCGTCTTACCTATCGGGGCCAAATTTTTAGCTGAGGTGGCTAAAACTGCCCTTACCCACTTACGAAAAAATAGACTTTAAGAAGAGCGCCCCCTTCACTTTAGGGGTGGAACTCGAGCTCGAGGTTGTCGAGGCCCACACCCTGGCCCTTACCCCTAAAGGCCCCGCATTTTTGGCCTCGTTGCCTCCAAGGCTTAAGTGCTGGGTCAAACCTGAGGCCTACCAATCGATGCTGGAGCTGGTGACCCCGGTTTGCCGGAACCTGGACGAGGTGGCCTCTTTTATCGAGAACGCGCTCAAAGAACTGGCTGCCTTAGCCCGGCCAAAAGGTCTTTGTCTTTTGCCCCTTAGTCTTCATCCCTTTTCTCTGGCCAAAGAACAACCGGTTTGGCGCAAAAAACGTTACCTTAAAATTTTTGAGGAACTGCAACTGGTGGGGCGCCGTTTTATCGCCCAGGGACTGCACGTCCACGTGGGCATGCCGGATCAGGAAACCGCCCTCAAGGTCTACAACCTTTTGCGTCCCTATCTCCCCCTCTTGTTGGCCCTGAGCACCTCCTCTCCCTTTTACGAGGGGGAAAGGACGGGTTTTCACTCCTACCGCACCAAACTCTTTGAAGCGCTTCCCCTGGCGGGGCTTCCCCGCAGTTTTGCTTCCTGGGAGGAATACGAGACCCTGCTCAACTTTTTAAAAAGCCGCGGTATCATCTCATCTTTTCGTGATCTCTGGTGGGACATCAGGCTTAAGCCCGAATTCGGCACCGTGGAAGTGAGAATATGTGACGTCCCCGGCCGTTTCGAAGACCTCCTGGTAATCGTGGCCCTCATTCAGACCCTGGCCTTCTGGCTTTCGGAAAGCAAACCGCCACCGGGTATACCATACGAAGCCATTGCTTACGGAAAATGGCAGGCCGCCAGATACGGCCTTGAAGGTTCCCTGATAGACCCGAAGACCTTGCGCAAGCTGGGTTTTGTCTCTCTGGCCCATGAGTTTTGGCAAATCCTT
>DROK01000048.1 GCA_011321895.1 Thermodesulfatator atlanticus | reverse complement strand
GCGATTTCCGTCGTGAACAAAAAGGAATGCCCAATTTTGCCACCGAAGAAATCAATGATAATGTTTGGGGAGAAATAAAAGAAATTGAATTACACTACTTACAGAACCAGGATTATCAAATCAGCTGGGCCCACTTTGATTTATTAGCTATCGTAACTACTTCCAAAGGAAGTTCTATTAAATGCGCTCCTTTTTCCCACGACGTAACCTATGTAGTTCCTGAACCGAGTTCCGTCCTATTACTGGGCTTTGGCCTTTTAGGCGCAAGGCTTCTTAAACGCCGGAAAGTAAGAAGGCTTGATTAGTAATGTCCCCGTGGGCATCGGATTTGATATCTTTTAGGGTTCGCACTTTTGTACTTCTGAACAGACCCCTTCAGGGGTCAAAAGTTCATCCAAAGGGAGGAGGGGCTCTTTCTGGGTTGCCTTAAGACGGGTCAAGATGAGCTTTGAGCCTACTAAAATTTCTTTCTCTCCGTTTTTGTCAACAATCAAGACCGGGACCCCCTTGATATCCAAAGTCCTTAAAAGGGCCAGGGCTTTTTGTTTGGGGCATAGCAAAAGGTCTATGTCGTTTAAAGTTTCACAAAAAGAAAGGACCTCGTGACAGTGGGGACACTGGTCCGCGTAGATGAGGATCATCTTTTCCTGAGGGTTCCCCCGGTAAATACGTTTTACCGCGGCGTTACTCAAAGGAGTGAGGGAGATGGGAGTTAATAAAAGGGCCAGCACAGCACCTCCCACCACCCCGAAGACCGCCAGCCTTTTGGAGGAAAAGAGGATCAAGGAGGCAGAAAGGAGGGTAAACCCCGCCACCTTAAGACAAAAGGGACAATGCTGGTGGTAATCTATAAACTGCCGTCCCACTAAAACGGTCTCAACCCCTAAACCCAGAGCCGCCAGAAGGACCAGAAATTTTAAGGCTAGCTGGTTCCTTTTCCAGGCCCCCAGGGCAAAAATTCCCTGTACCAAAAAGTAAAGTGCCGCAACCGCCGAGAGCAGGGGGCGAGGAAGGAGGGAAAAAGACTCCACGATCTGACAGGTATCACTGTGGCAGAGGGTCTTGCCAAAACTGCTCAGGATCACCTCTAGCGCGCAATAAATGAATCCGAAAAGCGATATCCCTCCGACCAGAAGAAAGACGTTCTTTTTCCGCTTCCGGTAGGAAAGCCCGTCCCTTAATTCCATAGGATACCGGCGTAGCACCAGGTTTCGTACCATAGATCCTTCCAAATTATCGGATTCTTTACAAGGGCTCCCCGCTAAAAGATTTCAACTATTCTTATCGAAAAAAGGGAGAAAGGACTTAAATTTGATTTGGCGGACCAAAAGACCGAGAACAAAACCGACCAAAGCCCCAAAAAGATGGGCCCCCAGGTCAGCGCCCTTACTCACCCCCAAAAAGGAAAGAAAGGCCAGCAAAAACCCGGTACTCAATAAAAATCCCTTCTTTCGGTCAAGCGTTGGTGACAGAGCCGCCAGAAGACCTAGTTCTCCGAAAACCGCGGTAGAAAAACCTATGGCCAGGTGGGGTTCACTGCGAAGATAAAAATTCAAAAAATTTCCCAACCCCCCGCTTAAAAGGGTATAGACCCAGGCCTCTAAGAGCCCCAACCGGGCCCTTAAAAAATACATGAAAAGGGCACCAAAAAACATGTTGCCCAAAAGATGGGCCGGGTCTTGGTGGAGAAAAAGGGCCGTGAAGACCCGCCACCATTGACCCTGCTTGATAAGGGCCGAATCCCCGGCCCCTAAAGACAAAAGGCGGCTGTGCCAGGCGGGTGCAAAAGTAAAGGATAAAAGGGCGGTCAACAGAAAAAAGCTCCAAAATACCCCTTCCCAGGGAGGGCTTTCGATTTTGGGAGGTTTTGCATGGTTTTCTTCTTCGTAAGCCAGGAGTTCTTCCCGGGCTTTAGCCAAAAACTCTTCTGGTACCAGAATCTCAAGATGGCCGTCTTTAAAAATGACCTGGTGGGGGATATCCCGGGCTAGCAGGACCAAAGAATAACGCCAGCCCTTTTCAGGAGAAATGCGCACCAAACTAACCACGATTAAAGCTTAAAGGCCTTTTGACCGAAAAACCAGATAGCCATATTAATCTCTTCGCGAGCGGGGGAAGTTATGTCCTTCATTAAATGGCAAAAAGAATTTTTGACCGGCCTCCCAGAAGTGGACCAGCAACACCAGAAATTGATCGAAACCCTAAATTTGCTTCATTTCCTCCTTTCCAAGGGAAAAATCCAGGAAGAAATCAGAGAAATTCTTCATTTCCTGGACAATTATACCGTTGAGCACTTTGGCACTGAAGAAAAGCTCATGGTCCAGCATAGCGGCCAAATTCCCAGGGACCTTAAAGAAAGACATTTTCGCGAACACCGCTATTTCATAGACCGGATTCAGGAATTCCACGGCCTCCTTGAGGCCTACCAAAACGGAGAACAAGAAAAAGAGGCCCTTTTGGAACTCTTTGAATTTTTATGCACCTGGCTGTGCGAGCACATATTGGGAACTGATAAAGAAACGGCCTCTCATCTGATCAATATTCAGGAGGAAGCCTCTTTAGCGCCGCAAGGGTTATAACCGGGCCGTCGCGGCACACCAGAAAAGGCCCCACGTTGCAATGATGGCAAAGCCCTATCCCGCACCGCATCCGGTTTTCTAAAGAAAGGTAGACCTGCTCCGGCCCAAAACCACATTTTTCAAGCACGGGTAAAGTAAACTTGATCATAATAGGCGGGCCGCAGACCAGGGCCACGGCGTTTTCCCCAGAGGGGGCCACCTGCTCGGTGATCTGAGGGACAAACCCCACCAAACCGTCCCAACCAGGGGCTTCACGGTCGATGGTGAGATAAAGTTTCATGTCTTCCCGTTTACGCCAAGCCGCTAGTTCTTCCTTGTAAAGTAAGAGACCCGGGTTCCTGGCCCCGTATATCATGGTGATTTCGCCGTAATCTTCCCGGTGCTCAAGAAGATAGACCAGGGTAGCCCGCAAGGTGGTGACCGCAAAGCCGCCGGCGATAAGGACCACGTTTTTGCCGCGGAATTTTTCTAGCGGATAGCCGTTTCCCAGAGGCCCCCGCAAACCAATGATCGCCCCTTCAGGGAGGCGGTGAAGGGCGTCAGTTACCAGACCGGTACGAAAGACCGTAAACATGATTAGTTCTTCGGAGGGGGCCGAGGCGATACCGATAGGGCATTCGCCCTTGCCTGCTACCGAAAGCATGGCAAACTGGCCCGGAGTATGTTTGAACTCCCTTTGAGCCTCTTCATCTAACAGACGCAGATAGAAACTCTTGAGCAGACCATCATCAGTTTCTACGACAACCTTTTCAATTTTTGCCGGAAGGGGGATCATGTCTTTCTTGGGTGCCGCCACCATATCTCCTCCTAAACCTCACTCATCGCCCGGACGACATCCCAAAGATTAATATTGGCCGGGCATTCTTCGTTGCAACGACCGCACCCCACACACAAAGGCTCACCGTACTCGTCAAGAAAATATTTGAATTTGTGCATAAAACGGTTGCGAAACCGGGCCATCGGACTGCGGCGCGGATTGTGACCGGAGGCGTGTCGGCTGTAAAGTTCAAACATGCAGGCCTCAGGCAGTCTTACCCGCACCCCTTCGCTACCCACCACTTCGTCCTGGACGTCAAAACAATAGCAGGTGGGACAAAGAAAAGTACACGCCCCACAGTTCAGGCAGGGAAGGGCTAGCTCTTCCCAAAACGGCGCCTCATAAATGGTCATCAGGTCCTTTTCCCTGAGTTTTTCAAGTGCCGGAGAGACGGGAAATTTGGCCTTGAATTCCTTTTCACGGGAAAGAAATGCCTCTTCTCCACCTTCTGCGGCCCGGGAAAGGGAAAGGAGTTTTTTTCCTGCTTCGGTAATCACCTTAACGAGATAAACCTCCTCGTGGGGGACAAGGACAAGATCAAGCCCTTCGCCGCTAAAGGGGTTAACTCCCATGGCCCAGCAGAAACACTCCGTCCCCGGTTCCTCGCAGACAAGCCCGATCAAGGAAGTGGCTTCTCGCCGTTTCTGCCAAAAGGGATCAGGGGAAAAGACCTTTTCGATCAAGATCACGCCCCGGGCGTCACACGGGCGCACACCGAAAACCACCCGCTGCTCCGCCGGCCCTTCGACCACTTTTGGAAGAGCCCCGGGACGAGCCTCATAAACCAAAAGGGGTTCCCTCCAGGGTAAAAAGAACTCCTTGGCTGAGAGCCTGGTCTTTCCCTCAAGGTAGAGCTCCCCTTCGTAGGGACCGAACCCGTCGCGAGTTCGAGGGACAAAAAGGGTATACTCCCTGTTTATGGCCTCAAGCCAGGGTCTAAGATCCTCTCTTTTAAGGATGTAATACATCTTCGCCCCCTAGATCTTTCCGAGCGCCTTGAGTTCCTGAGTGATCATAAAGTCTTCGGGGTCTTCCTCTCGAAAGGTGGTCAGGAGCAACGGAGCCTCCGGGTCAAGACCTGATTCAAACGAAAAGGCAGAAAGGGCCTCTTTTTCAAGTTTCTTGGTAAGGAGCCTGAGCGGAATATCCATGGGACAGGCCGCCTCACAGGAACCACAGTCCACACAGCGGCCAGCCAGATGGTAAGCCCTTACCAGGTGGTAGAGGGCGGTATCCACCGGATCCCTGGTCTTTCCCACCCATTGGGGCCGGGAATCATCCACAAAACAGGTGGGGCAATAACAAAGCGGACAGGCGTTACGGCAGGCGTAACACCGAATGCACCGAGAGACCACGGCTTCCTGAAACCACTGCCAGCGGGCCGAAACCTCCCGGGCCTCAATCTCTTCGACTTTTTGATAGGGGGAAGGGGAGGGCTTTCTGGCTTCTCCCTCAAGGAGTTCGTCGTAAACGGGTGGGGTTGGATGACGACACTCAAGGCAGTTTTGCCGCAGAAGCTCCTCGCGCGCAACGATTTTTTCCCCCTCCGAAGTAACGACCAGGACTTTTTCCTTAAAATCGTCTTCCACGCGTAAGATCTTTTTCCCCAGGTCCCTGACCTTGCTGGGATCAAGCATGCCAGGGCAGGGCACTCCGAGGAGATAGACCTCATCACGCTTGACCTGGCCCTCCTGACAGAGGACCACCACCGCGCGGCTGACACAACCTGGAGAAATCAGGGCCACTTTCTTTCCCTTGAGCTTGTGGAGGACGTTGGCCGGATTAAGCACTCCAAAGCTTGGCCAGATGAGCCTTGAGGTCTCCTCCGGGGTATTTACCGCGGTCACTCTGTTCCGATAGGGAAGGGAGCCTTGGGTATAGCCCAGGACCACTTCGGCCAGGCCTTCCGCCAGGACCTTTTGGGCAGCCTCCCTGATCTTTTCCGTGAGCGTGCTCATGATTTTCCCTCAACCCTTAGGACTTTTCTGAACTTGGTGTTCGGCCCCAGGGCCTTGATGCGGTCTGTGACCTCGGTTACCACTTTGGCGAAAACGTCTCCTTCCGAGGCCGAAACCCAGGCGAACTGGACGCGCTCCGGGTCAAGACCTACGAATTCAAGGAGTTTTTTGAGCAGGTAAAAACGTCTGCGGGCGTAAAGGTTCCCCGTGAGATAATGACAGTCCCCGGGATGACAGCCGGAAACCAGCACCCCGTCGGCCCCGGACTTTAGCGCATCAAGAATCATCGCCGGAGAGACCCGGCTGGAACAGGGCACTCTGACCACCCTAATGCTTGGCGGGTAACGGAGCCTTGAGACCCCGGCCAGATCAGCCCCGGCGTAACTACACCAGTTACACAGAAACGCTATTATTTTGGGTTCCCAGGACATGGCTTTCTCCTTAATACCACAACCTCCCGAAAGCCGCTTCCACCGCGGCGATAATAGGTTCTTCCCCCAGATTTTTCACCTGAATCGCGCCGCACCGGCAGGCGGCGGCACAATTACCGCACCCTTTACACAGAGAGGGACTGATCACCGAGACCAGCCCAAAGGGCTTAACCTCCTCAAGCCGTGGGGCGTGATAGGGACAGAGGGCCACACACTGCCCACAGGCCGTACACCTCCTGGGATCAACTTCCGCCACCAGGCTCTCGGCTGGCAGTTCTTCCCGCGCCAAAATGGTGGCCGCCCTGGCCGCGGCAGCCAAGGCCTGAGTGATACTCTCCTCGGCAAATTTAGGGTAATGACACAGGCCGGCCATGAATATCCCGTCGGTAGCAAAATCAACTGGCCTTAGCTTGAGATGGGCCTCAAGCATAAAGCCCTCAGGGGTAAGGGCGCACTTGTAAAACTTGGCCAGTTCCCGGGAAGAATCATCTGCCACTATCCCCGTGGCCAGGACCAGGAGATCAGGTTCTAAAATGATGTCCTCTTTGAGGACGTGGTCCTTGACCTTGACCCTTAGGCCTCCTTCCGTGCCCACCTCGGGAAGATCCTCCAGATCGTAGCGAATAAAGACGGCCCCCAGCTCCCGGGCCTTCTGGTAAAGGAGCTCCTTGGTCCCAAAAGTACGGATATCCCGGTAGAGAACAAAGACTTCGAGTTCGGGGAAGTGTTTTTTTAGTTCGATGACCTGTTCCATGGTGTGAGAACAGCAGACCCGGCTGCAATAAGGGTGCTCTTCGTTACGTGAACCCACACACTGGATAAAGACCACCTGCTTCAGCTCGGGAAGGGCCTGACGCACCAGGAGTTCGTCTAATTCAAGAGAGGTTTTGACCGCGGGGTGAGTCCCGTAGCCGAAGGCAAAGCGGCCCTGCGGGACGTAAGGTTTGGCCCCGGTGGCGATGATGACCACCCCGTGTTCGATCACGTTGCCGTCAGAAAGGGTGGTCTTGAAGTTACCCACCACCCCCTCAACTTCTTTGACACTTACGTTGAGGCGCAAATCAATTTTGGGATGGGAAGAAACCTTTTGGGCCAGCTCCTTGACCAGGGTACGGATATGCTTTCCCCCAACCTCGCGGTTTAAGCGCCTGGCAAATCCCCCAAGCTCCCCGCTCCTTTCTATCAGGGCCACGTCAAAACCCTGATCTGCCAGGGCAAGGGCGGCCTGCATACCGGAAAGCCCCGCCCCGATTACCAGCACGGCCCGCTTGACCTTAATGGAGGCCTGGGGGACAGGGCGTTTAAGGCGTACCCGGTTTACCGCCATACACACCAATTCTTTGGCCTTTTCGGTGGCCCTGGCCGGGTCATCGGGGTGAACCCAGGAGTCCTGGTCCCGGATGTTGGCCATCTCGAAGAGAAAGGGGTTAATCCCTGCGGTTCTCAAGGTTTCCTGGAAAAGGGGTTCGTGAGTGCGCGGGGTACAGGCCGCCACCACTACCCGGTTAAGCCTCTTTTCCTCGATGACGCGGACGATACGGTTTATGGTGTCCTGGGCACAGGTAAAAAGGTTGTGGCCGGCGTAAACTACGTCAGGAAGGGTGCGGGCAAACTCCGTGACTTCTTCTACGTCCACCACGCTGGCGATGTTGATCCCGCAATGACAGACAAAGACCCCGATCCGGGGTTCTTCCGGAAAGACAAAACGCTCGGGGGGATACGTTTTCTCTTTGGTCTCCGTATGCCTGGCCTCAGCCAGTAAAATTTCGGCCTTGGCCGCCGCGGCACTGGCCTCGGTCACCGTCTCCGGGATGTCTTTGGGCCCGGCCCCGGCCCCGCACACAAAGACTCCGGGCCGGTTTTCCAAAAAGGAGCTTTTGAGAAAACCAAAATTATCCCTTTCTGCCCCTGCGCGAGAAGACAAGGTCTCAAGCGACGGATGGGGCCTTAGTCCTACCGAAAGGACTACCAGATCAAAGGGCTCGTCTTTTAGGCTCCCGTCCTCGTCCACGTAATGCAAAATCAGCTTGTCCTCGTTGGGAAGCACGGTATGCACCCGGGCCCGGACCAGTTTCACCCCCAGCCGTTTGGCCCGTTCCAGATAGGCCTCAAAGCCTTTGCCCATGGTGCGCATGTCCATGTAGAAGATAGAGGCGCTGAAATCGCCCTTTACGTGTTCCTTGGCGATGACGGCCTGCTTTAAGGCGTACATACAGCAGACCGAAGAACAGTAAGGCACCTTGGCCCGGTTGATGTCCCGGGAGCCCACGCACTGGATCCAGGCCACCTTGCGAGGGACTCGCCCATCAGAAGGCCTTATTAACTCTCCTTTGGTAGGGCCTGAGGCCGAAAGCAGACGCTCAAATTCGTGCGCGGTCATTACGTAGGGTAGGCGGCGGTAACCAAAATTATCAAGACCCGAGGGATCAAAGGTATCAAAACCAGGGGCCATCACCACCGCCCCTACCTTTAGTTCAAATTCTTCGGGTTTTTGCTCAAAATTGATGGCTCCAGCCGGGCAGACCTTGGCGCAGAAACCACACCGCCCCGGCTTTTTAAGCCAGATACAGTGCCGCGGATCAATGGCGTATTTGAGGGGAACGGCCTGGGGATAGAGGAGGTAGATGGCCTTGCGCTTGGAAAGGCCCCGGTCAAATTCGTTAGGCACTTGCTTAGGACATTTGGCCGCACATTGTCCACAGGC
>DROK01000047.1 GCA_011321895.1 Thermodesulfatator atlanticus | reverse complement strand
GAGCCTGAATAACATCTACAAAGGAAAGATTCCTCAAAGAGGCCCCCGCAGGGAGTTTGGGAGGAGAAAAGCTCGCCTCAAGGAGCTCTTTTTTGGTCTTTTTTCCTTCTAGAAAGTCACCGAAAAGGGCGGCTATTTCCTGACCCTTCCGCGCGGCAAGGGCGATCTTCTCGGCCTCTCCGATAAGACCTCCTACCTGAAATACACCTTCCTCAACCTCGCGCAGGAAAAATTCCTCTCCCTCTTCAGGGGGCAGAAAATTAAGAACCAGCCTAAAACCCTCCTCCTTAAGGGTGGCAGGAGATTTGGGCTTGCCAGAGACAAGGTTTACCCCAGCTGCCTCAAGGTTTTTAAGCTCCTCCTTGAGGAGCCACGCCGGAGCCCCCCAATCGGCAAAAACCTTACCCACCTCTTCGTCGAAGATACTTATCACATACCCCCGGCGGGCGAGGAAATAGGCCACCGTCAGGGCCTCGGGCCCCGAACCTAAAAGAGCAATCCTTTCGCCCTGGGGCTTAGGAAAAGAGGGGCGGGTACCATCTTCGTTAAAGAAGGTCCTGGCCGCATAAGTCACAAAATTCCTTATGGGAAGGGGCTTGTCCCGCCTTCCCCTGGTGCAACGGCTTTCGCAAAAACCCGCACAGAGCCGGCAAAGAATTCCGGGAAAAGGGCTGTCTTTCAAGGCCCTGAGATAGACTTCTCTTATCTTTCCCGCCCGGGTAAGGGCCACCAAGCCGTGAGGCCTGAGACCCGCCGGGCAGCTTTGGCTGCAGGGTGAAAGGGCCTTCTTTTCAATGACGGCCTTTTTGGGCACTGCCTGGGGGAAGGGAATATAAATGGCCTTGCGAGCCACTAAGCCGTCTTGGAATTGATCAGGCCGCCCCACCGTGCAAACCTTCTCACACTGACCGCAACCTGTGCACTTGGTTGGATCTACATAGGTGGGCTTTTTTCTTACCGTGACTTTGAAACCCCCTTCGGGGAGTCTTTCTACCTTTTTAATTTCGGCGTAGGTGAGCACCTTTACCCTGGGGTGATTGGCGGTCTGGGCCATCTTGGGGGTAGAGATACAGCTGGCACAATCAAGGGTGGGGAAGACCTTGCTGAGAAGGATCATCTTTCCCCCAATACTTGCCTCCTTCTCCACCAGAACCACTTCAAAGCCCATGTCCCCTAACGTGATCGCCGATTCCATGCCGGCGATCCCGCCCCCGATTACCAGACAATCACAGCGCTTGCTTTCCTGGCTCATGACAAATCCTTAAGGCTTTCCACAAACTTTCTAATATGGTTCACGAAGGGTTCGGCACACACCGAACAGATAGCCGCCATCTTGAGGCGTCTAGGGTCAAGGCCGTTTTCCTTTAGGAGCGCCTGGGCCCGGCTGACTATCTCTCCTGTACGCTTGGTGCAATCTGAAAGGAAAGGGCAATCCTCCCCGTCGGCGGCGATAAACACTCCGTCAAAACACTGGTCTTTCAAGGCGTAAAGGATCCAGCGGGGGTCAATACCACTTGAACAGGGAACAGAAATTACCGAAACCCCCGTGGGATAATCAAGGTGTGAAGCCCCTGCCAGATCAATACCCGGATCCGAAATGGTGTTGGTAGAAAAGACCAGGACTTTTATCTCCCTTTCCATAAAAAGCCCCTTTAGCCTTCTCCTTTACGCACAAAGAGCCGCCAGTAACCCGCCTCCTCAATACTTCCCAAAAACTCATGTCCAGCATTTTCCGCCCAGAGGGGGAGGTCATCATTGGTGCCCTCATCCGAGGAAAGTACCTCCAAGATGGCCCCCGGTGGCAGGTCCGCGATGGCCCTTTTGGCCTCAAGAAGCGGCCCGGGACAGGCTTGTCCCCTGGCGTCTACCACCTTGTCTGGCTTGATGCTCTTAAGATCAACTTCACCCATGGCTTCCTCCTTAAAATCATACTTTGACCGGGTTCAGGGTCTTTTTTCTTCCCTCAGACCAGATAATCCAGGAAAACCGTTAATATTCGGATATAAAATTCCAAGAACAATGTCAAAGACAAAGAAGGCGGGTTTTAGCCCTCAGGCACTAATTGTTTCTAAGTTTCAGTTAATAAAATTTACTTGAGCCGTAAATCTTCCTAAAATCGACCATGCAGAAATGCAT
>DROK01000046.1 GCA_011321895.1 Thermodesulfatator atlanticus | reverse complement strand
GCCCTCGGCACCAAGAATACCAATTCCCCTTTTAGCACGTCAGCTAAAAACGATTCCATATTGCAGGGCTGACGAACTATATCCGATTCTTTCTCATAGATTGCGTTTCTGATTTTTAAACGTTGTCTTTGTTCGCAGCCAAAGCTATCTTAAAGTCATGGGTATGGCACTTCCCTATGAAGTGGTCAAAGTGATCGAAGAAGCCGTCCAAGACCCGGAAAAGGCCGCCAAGGTTATCCGGGCCATTGAGGAGGCTTAATTTAAAAGGCGGAAGCTTGAAAAGGCCTGCCGTTTTCCGGCCTTGCCTTCCCTGAAGAAGACCAATTTTCCGTCCTCTAACCAAAAGATTTCCGTACAGACTTCTTCTAAGAAGGCCAGGTCGTGGGAAATTATTAGATACGAAGAGAGGTGTTCCTTCAAAATGAAAAGCAGTTTTTCGAGATTCTTCTGGTCCAGATCCCCGGTGGGCTCGTCCAGGAGCAAGAATTGGGGCCGCATGGTAAGCACGGTCCCCAGGGCTACCAGCCTTTTTTCTCCTCCGGAGAGTTTATAGGTATAACGTTTTTCAAAACCCTTAAGCCCCAAAAGCTCTATTACTTCCGCAAGTCGTCTGGCCACCTCTTCCCGGGAAAGCCCGAGGTTTAAAGGGCCGAAGGCCAGGTCTTCTTCTACCGTGGGGCAAAATAACTGATCGTCCGGGTCCTGGAATACCAGCCCTATTTTCTGACGCAGGGGATAAAAATCTTTTTCTTTTTGCAGTAGGCGGCCTTCAAAAAGGATCTCTCCTCCCTGGGCCTTTTCAAGGCCCAGGATAAGGCGCAAAAGGGTGGTTTTGCCGGCCCCATTGGGCCCGGTAAGCCCCAGACGCTGTCCCGGCCAGAGGGCCAGGTTGAGTTTGGTAAAAAGGGGCCGCTCCGGATAGCTGAAAGAAATATCTTTGAGCTCTACTAAAGGTGTCATTAGAGATAAGCTAAACTTGCCATAAAAATGAGATAAATGCCACCTAAAATTGACCAAAAGGTATCCCGTGGCTGCCAGGCAAAGTGGTGCCACACGGGAAAATAGCCCCGGTAGCCCCGCAGGAGCATGGCTTCGTAAACCCGGCTGGCCCGGTCATAACTCCTGATAAAGAGAGCCGCCAGCAAATAACTCCACACGCGGTAAGAACTAAGGGCTGTTTTGGGGCTAAAACCCCGCAGTTTGGCGGCCTCAAGCAGTTTTTGAAATTCCTTTTCCAAGAGGGACAAATAACGAAAGGTAAAAAAGAGGAGCTGGACCAGTTTGGAAGGGACCTTTAAGTGGTGTAGGGCATGCGCAATCTCAAAGATATTTTTGGGCCCCAAAAGGGCGTAAGTAACCAGCAAGATGCTATTGGCCTTTAAAAAGATAAAAAGGGCGAAAAGGAGGCCCTCTCTGGTCAAGACCAGGGGGCCCAGTCGGGCTATCCCTTGGCCCGGGGTGGTGAAAGGGAGAGTGATCACCACCATCAGGAGAAATAAGTCAGCCAATAGAAACTGTTTCACGGTCTTTTTGAGAGAAAGCCTGCTTGCGAAAGCAAGCCCCAGGCCGGTCAGAAGGCCCAAAAAGATGACCGACCACCGGGAAGAGGTGGCTACTATGAGGGCAAAGAGGAAAGTAAAGATGATATCAATTCTCGGGTCTCTTTTTTGAGCCATAAGTTCGGGCCTTAAGGTAGGCTAGAAAGCCAAAAACGCCCACGATATAACCCAGACCACAGAAAATATCCCGCCAGGAGGGACCAAGAGCCTGTTGCGCCGGGGTTTGCTGACCAGGGGCAGGCTGCTTTGATACCGGCTTACCGGCATTTTGCCCTTTGATTACCACGGTTGCTTTGTGCCCCATACCTGCGTAAGCGCTTATTTTTATACGGTGGGCCGGGTGGGGCAAAGTAAAAGTGAATTTACCCTGGGTGTTGGTCTCGGTTTTGAATACCTCTCCGTCTGCTTCTATTTCTATCTGGGCTTTGGCAGGACGGCCGTCGTTAAAATAGACCTCTCCCTGGATTTCTTTTCCCTCATAATTGGCAAAGACGTAGATCCGGTGTGCCCAGGAGGAAGCCCCCAGGCCGAGCCAGAGGAGAAGACCCAAAAGGAAGAAGAACCTCATCTTAAAATCTCCGGCCGTATTCTCTTAAGATAAGAACAGATAAAGGCGCATATTACTCCTTCCAGGGCTGCCACCGGCAGGTGGGCGGCCAGGATTAACCTGGCGGCGGTCCTGAAATTTTCGCCGGTAAAAGAAAGTTCCAAGGCGACCAGGAGGCCGGCCCCGAAAACCGCCAGGCTTCCGACCAGAAAGCCGGCGACCAAGGCCCCTCTGGTCCCTTTATTTAACAGGGGTCTTGCCAGATAGGCCATTACCACCGCGGGAAAGGCCATGTTGAAAGTGTTGACCCCCAACGTGGTGAGTCCCCCAAATTGAAAAAGGATGGCCTGGAGGAAAAGACAGACCAGAAAGGAAGGAAATGCGCCCCAGCGCAATATCAACCCCAAAAGTCCGTTTAAGACCAGGTGTACGGAACTTGGTCCCAGGGGAATATGGACCAGGGAGGCCACAAAGGCCGCCGCCGTGAGGAGGGCCGCCCGGGGGATGGCCTCCGGTGTTAAATATTTGAGGCCCACCGCAGTGCCCAGGGCGGTAAATATCCCTCCTAACAAAAGGACAGGAGGATTTAAGACTCCTTCTGAAATATGCATCTAATGTCCTTTTAAAGGATAAACCTTAAGCCAAAATACCGCGTCCAGTTCCAGGGGGTATTTCTGACCCTCTTTGGTTATGGGTGCCCCTTCAGTTAACACGGAAAAGCCCCACCAGCCAGCCCAAGGGAAACTATAACAAAATTCCCCGGAGGCGTTAGTCTTGAGGACCTGGGTTTCAAAGACCGGAGAAGGTAAATCTATCTGACCCTTCTCGTTTAAATATTCTACCTCCACCGTGGCGTGTTTGAGAGGCTGGCCGTCCTTGAGAACCAGGCCGCAGAAGAGATTCCCCTCCCAGAGACCGTAAGGGCGCCCCAGAGGGACTATTTCTACCGGTAGGCCAAGGGCGGCGTCCCATCCCGTCTCCGCCCCAAAGGCGTTAACCACCACCTTGGTAATCTGCTGGATAAATACCCCTTCTGCGGGTTCAAAATATGGCTGAGGGATGACGTAAAAGATATAATCTCCCGGACGGCTGAAGGTATATTTTAGCTGCCACGCCCTGGCCCTTTGACGGGGGTTAAAATCTGCGCGCCAGGGGGCATAAACGGGGACTTCTATCGGGGTTAGATTTGAGGTAAGTAAAATTTTTTGGCCGTTTAAAAAGACGCCCGCTTCTCTGGGCCTGGCCAGGGGCATGGCCGGACCACCGGCCATGGGATGAGTGAAGATGATTTTTAGCAGGACGGTCCTTTCTGCTGGATGCGTAATGAGTTCTTTCTCCGGGAGAAGCAGGAGAAAATGGGCCAGGGCACCAGAAATCCCGAGCAAAAAGAACATCAGGGTCAAAAGGCTTAAACGTTTCATGAAGCGCTCCTTTAACACCATTTTTTATTTCGTGCTACCAAGCAAGGATGGTTTTGTCAAATGATTTTTGGGAGGGCAAAGTTATGAAAAGGGCCTCAGTAGTGCTGGTTTTAATTTATAGCCTGTGGCTGGTGTCTGTCTTTGGGGTTGAGGCGGGTGATCGGATCTTGAGGCTGGCTACCACCACCAGCACCGACAACACCGGTCTTTTGGATTACCTGGCCCCCTTTTTTGAGAAGCAGACCGGTATCAAGCTGCAATGGGTAGCGGTGGGGACGGGAAAGGCCCTGAAGCTTGGCCAAAATTGTGACGTAGATCTCCTGTTAGTACACGCACCGCCGGCGGAGAAGGCATTCATAGCCAGGGGTTACGGCCTTGAACGCCGGCCGATCATGTATAACGATTTTGTGCTGGTGGGTCCCCCGGCTGATCCTGCGGGAATAAGGGGCCTGCCGGTCATAGAGGCCTTTCGGCGTCTGGCGGCCAAAGGGACCAGGTTCGTAAGCCGGGGAGATAATTCCGGCACCCACCAGAAGGAACTTTCCCTCTGGCAGGCGGCGGGTATTGCGCCCGCGCAGCTTGAGCGTAAACCTTGGTACTTACAAACCGGCCAGGGGATGATGATCACCCTTTTGATCGCCGCCGAAAAAGGGGCTTACACCCTGACTGATAGGGGGACTTTTTTGAAATTTAAGGCCAACCATAAGCTGGCCCAAAGATTAGCCATCCTGGTAGAAGGGGACCCGGCCCTGCGTAACCAGTACAGCGTCATTTTGGTTAACCCGGCCCGCTGTCCGAATGTGAAGGCGAAGCAGGCCCGCCTATTCGTTGAGTGGCTTACTTCTCCAGAGATTCAACGAAAAATCGGGGAATTTAAATTGTTTGGACAGCCGCTTTTCATCCCCAACGCCCATGAGAAGACTGGCCCATAGTTTATGGATTATCTCTTAGAAGGTTTAATTAAAGCTTTAAGCCTTCTCTTAAAACGGGATCCTGAAACTCTGGCGGCCATCCAGGTAACCCTTAAGGTCACCACTTATTCCATGGCGGCCAGTTTGCTTTTGGGGGTCCCTCTGGGGTTTGGCCTGGGGTTCTTTGATTTTCCGGGGCGTAAATTTTTGCGCACCCTGGCCAATACCCTGTTATCCCTGCCCACCGTCTTGATCGGTCTCCTGGTGTACGCCCTTCTCAGCCAGCAGGGCCCACTTGGAAATTTAGGCCTGCTTTTTACCCCGCTGGCCATTGCCATAGGACAGACGATCCTGGCCCTGCCCATCGTGGTGGCCCTCACCGCCGCCACCATCGAGAGTTTAGACCAGAAACTGCGTCTGACCTTACTTTCGCTGGGGGCCAACCGGCGCCAGCTCCTCCTCTCCATCCTCTGGGAAGCCCGTTACGGCCTCCTCATGGCCGCGGTGACAGCCTACGGTCGTGTCCTTACGGAAGTGGGAATTTCACTGATGGTGGGGGGTAATATCAAGTGGTATACCAGGACCATCACCACCACCATCGCCCTTGAGACCGCCAAAGGGAATTTTGCCTTAGGGGTGGCGCTCGGTTTAGTGCTTTTACTGCTGGCCTTTGGCGTCAATTTCAGTCTCATGTATCTTAGGCGTAAATGGTAAAGCCTCTTTTTGAAATCAGGGGTCTTTTCCACGCCTATCGAGGTAAAACCGCCCTCAGCGTTGACCATTTGATCATACCGCAGGGCAAGATCACGGCCCTCATCGGGCCCAACGGGGCCGGCAAAAGTACTTTTTTGCGCCTTTTAAGTTTCATCGAACAGCCCGTGCGGGGAAAGATCCTTTACCAGGGAAAGGCGCTCAGACTCTTTGAGCCGGCCACCCGCAAGGTAGTCCTTTTGCCCCAGGAACCCTATCTTTTGCGGCGTTCGGTCTTTGAGAACGTAGCCTATGGGCTGCGGATAAGAGGCCAAAAAAAGGGGCTCCGCCAAAGGGTTTATGAGGCCCTTACGCTGGTAGGCCTGGCCCCTGAAGAATTTGCCCAAAGGCCTTGGTACGCTCTTTCTGGCGGCGAGACGCAGAGGGTGGCCCTGGCCAGCCGTTTGGTTCTGAGACCGGAGGTCTTACTCCTTGACGAACCTACCTCCGGGGTGGACGCCCAGAGCGCCTTTCTCATCCAGAAAGCCGTCCTTGAGGCCCAAAGATTATGGGGGACCAATCTGATTATTGCCACCCATGACTGGGATTGGGTGAGTGAAATTGCCGATACCTGGTTTTATTTCGCCCAACAACAGGTCTGGGAAGATATCCCGCTTTTTGTGCCCGGCCCCTGGCAAAAGGGTCCTTCGTTCTGGGTGCGTCCTTTCCGAGACGGGGCCAGTCTGGAGCTAGAGGCCCCGCGCCAAGACTCACCGGGGCTGGCCGTTTTTTCCTCCAAAGAAATCAAAATTTATTTACAAAGACCCGATAAAAGTTTAAATATCTTGGATTTTCAAATCTTTAAGGTTTCGTTAAACAAAAAATTAGGGAAAATCTTTGTTTTTTTATCCCGGGAGGATATATCACTGGTGCTAGAAAGCGGGGCTCATCTTTCCCTTTATCCCGGCCAGAAGGTGTGGCTTTCCTTTCCTCAAAGAGCGCAAAAATGGCTTTAAAAAACAAAATAATCCGCAAAAGTGGGGTCAATTTTTTTCGATGTTTTCAGTGTCAAATGTGTCATAATGGTTGTCCTTTTGTCCCTGTAATGGATTATGCGCCTAATCAATTGATTAGGCTATTGCAACTCAACAAAATAGAAGACGCTTTAAATAGTTCAACTATCTGGATATGCGTGGGCTGTAACGCCTGTGTTTCTTATTGTCCAATGAAAATAGATATTCCAGCCATTATGACGACGTTAAGATCTATTGTGATAGAAGAAAATATTGTTCCTAAGGAGCCAGATATCTTAGAATTTCATCGTTTAATTTTATCTTCCATAAAAAAATACGGCCGAGTTCATGAGCTGGAAGTAATGCTTGGTTTTAAATTTAAAAAGAGAAAAATATTTGAAGATATTCTTTTGGGATTGCAAATG
>DROK01000045.1 GCA_011321895.1 Thermodesulfatator atlanticus | reverse complement strand
TTCAGGAAGAGGACTTCAAACTCCTGGAGAGTGAACGCGCCCTCTTTGATTGGGCCTGCAAACAAACCTATATAGCCATGGCCAACATGATGACCGTAGCCGCCATGTTGGGCATCGACTCGTGTCCCCTCGAGGGTTTCCACCAGGAAAAGATAGAAGAAATTCTGGCCCAACACTTTGACGTAGACCGGGAAAAATTCGGTATAGCCTATATGCTTTGCTTCGGTTACCGGGTAAAGGACCCCCGGCCCAAGACCCGCCAGCCCCTGGAAAAGATCGTCAAATGGTACCCCTAGGAGGCACCCTTTGCCGTACAAACTGAGCGAACTAGCCCACCTGCTAAAGGCCACCTGGTCAGGCCAGGACGTGGAAATTAACGGGGTAAACGCCTTAGCGTACGCCCAAGAGGGGGAAATCTCCTTTGTGGAAAGCCCCCGTTTTTTGGAGGAAGCAAAGGCCTCCAAGGCCTCGGCCCTGATCGTCTCTCCGGCACTCAAAGAAAAGCTGGTCAACCGAAATCTGCTTGTAGTGCCCAACCCGCGGGTGGCTTTGGCCAAGATCGCCTGGCTTTTTTACCGGGAGCCCAGGCCAGAACCAGGAATAAGCCCTTTGGCCTTTGTGGCGGAGGGGGCTGAAATCCACGAAAGTGCAAGCGTTTTACCCTTCGTGTACGTGGGCAAAGGGGCCCGGATTGAGGCCGGGGTGATCTTGTACCCCGGGGTCTTTGTAGGGGAAGAGGTCTTTATCGGCCGGGAAAGTATCATCTACCCAAACGCGGTCCTTTACCCCCGCACCCGGATAGGCCAGAGGGTGATCATTCACGCCGGGGCTGTGATCGGGGCCGATGGTTTTGGGTTTGCTTTTGACGGAGAAAAACACCTTAAAATTCCCCATTTTGGCCACGTGGAGATCGAAGACGAAGTCGAAATAGGGGCCAATACCGCCGTGGACCGGGCCACTTTTGGGGTCACCCTTATCAAAAAGGGGGCCAAACTGGACAACCTCATTCAGGTGGCCCACAACGTGGAAATCGGGCAGGCTTCGGTCCTAGCCGCTCAGGTAGGCTTAACAGGCAGCGTAAGAATAGGAAATTACGTAATGATAGGGGGCCAGGCCGGCATAAATAACCAGGTCGGCGACCAGGCCTTGATCGCCGCCAAAGCCGGGGTGGCCAAACCCGTACCCCCTAAAACCGCCGTAGCCGGGGCCCCGGCTATAGAAATTGGTAAATGGCGGCGGTGTGTGGCAGCCTACGAACGGCTGCCGGAAATCCTTAAAGAAATAAGGGAGCTTAGCCGAAGACTTGCTGTCTTAGAGGAGGCCCTAAATGGAAGAAAAGACCCCCAATCATAAAGAGATTCTGGCTTCTCTCCCCCACCGTTATCCTTTTCTTTTTGTCGATCGCATAACGAACTTTACGGTTGATCCCCCCACCATTGAGGCCGTCAAATGTTTCACCCTGAACGAGTGGTTTTTTGAGGGGCATTTCCCGGGGGAACCGATCGTTCCAGGGGTTATCCTCATTGAAGCCCTGGCCCAGCTGGGCATTATCTTTTTCAAAAAACTCCGGCCAGAATACCAGGACAGGCTCTTCTTTTTGGCCGGAGTGGAAAAAGCCCGCTTCCGGGCTCCGGTCTATCCCGGAGACGTGGCCTGCCTCAAGCTTGAGGGTTTTAATTTTCGCCGTAACATTATCCGCACCACAGGCAAAGTCTTGGTCAACCAAAAAGTAGTGGCGGAAGCCGAAATCATCGCGGCCATAAAATGACTGATCTCCGTAACACCAAACGTCTTATCCATCCTACCGCCCAGATAGACCCCAAGGCAGAACTTGAAGAGGGGGTGGAAATCGGCCCCTTCGTAGTTATCGGGGCAGGAGCCAGGATCGGCCGGGGTACCAGCATAGGCCCTTACACCTTAATCGAGGGGGAAACCGTTATCGGGCAAAATAACGTGATCGGCCCCCACGTTACCCTGGGCACGGCGCCCCAACATCTGGCCTATCGGGGAGAGCCAACCCGTCTGGAAATAGGAGACGAAAACGTTATCAGGGAATACGTCTCCATCCACCGGGGCACCCTACTGGATCAGGGCGTCACCAAGGTCGGAAATCGCTGCTACCTTATGGCTTACACCCACGTGGGGCACGACTGCGTCCTGGCAGACGAGGTCATCCTCACCAATGGCTGTCAGCTGGGAGGACACGTAAAGATAGATTTTGGGGCCGTATTGGGGGGAGGGGTCTTTGTCCACCAGTTTTGTCGGATAGGGGAGCTTGCCTTTGTGGCAGGGATGAGTGGGGTGGATAAGGACGTGCCCCCTTTCTTGCGGGTTTTTGGAAAACCGGCCCAAATTCTCGGCATCAATCTGGTAGGTCTTAAAAGGCGGGGTTTTGGGGCCCGGGAGCTGAAGATTATTGACCAGGTCCTCAAGCTTTATCTCTCAGGGGGTACCGTAAAAGAAGTCTGTCAAAGGATAAAGGAACTCTTCGGCCAGGAACCGCTGGCCAATAAATTTTTGGAATTCATAGCAAACCCCTCCTCGCGGGGGCTGACCAGAAAGAAATTGGGTTAGGAAAAGTATGGTAGGTCTTATAGCCGGAGGCGGTCAATATCCCCTCCTTTTTGCCCGCGCCGTCAAGAAGGCGGGCCAACCCCTGGCGGTTTTTGCTTTAAAAGGAGAAGAACGCCCCAATTTAAGACCATGGGCTGACGTATATTATGAAATCCCCGTCAGCCGGTTTGGCAAATTATTGGCCCTCCTCAAAAGGGAAAAAATTTCCGAGATAGCCCTGGCAGGCCATATCAACAAGAGCCGGGCCATAAAGATAGCCCGCCCGGACCTCAAGACCCTTTTCCTCTGGGGCAAATTGCGTAACCGAAACGATGACGAAATCCTGCGGGCCGTAGCCGAAGAGATAGAAAAATTAGGCATCAGGGTGATCTCCCCCACCAAGTTTCTCCCGGAACTTTTGACCCCGGCCGGGGTACTCACTAAAAAGAAACCCTCACCTGCCCAGTGGAAAGATATCGTTTATGGCTTCGGGATAGCCAAAGCCCTGGGAGAACTGGATATCGGTCAATGTGTCGTGGTGAAAGACCAGATGGTGGTGGCGGTCGAAGCCATCGAGGGCACGGACGCCACCATCGAAAGGGCCGGGACACTCGTGGAAGACACCGTGGTGATAAAGGTCTTTAAACCGCAACAAGATCCCCGTTTTGATCTCCCCTCCGCCGGTCTCCAGACCATCCTTACCATGAAAAGGGCGCGGGCCAGGGTTTTGGCCCTGGAGGCTCGACGCTCTCTCTTTTTTGAGCGGGAAAAGGCTTTGTCTTTGGCTGACAAGCTAGGTATAGTGGTGGTAGGAGTGCCCTATGAATAAGATCCCTCTGGCCGTTATCGGGGTGGGTCATCTTGGCCGTTTTCACGCGGAAAAATTCGCCTCCTTTCCGGAGGTTGAGCTGGTTGGGGTGGTGGACGTCATCCCCGAGCGGGCCCTAGAAGTGGCCAGGGCCTGTCAAACCAAGGCTTTTTTTGATTATCGCGAGGTCCTCCCCTTGGTAAAGGCGGTTTCCGTGGTGGTGCCCACCGTGCACCATTTTGAGGTCACCAAAGCGGCACTGGAAGCAGGGTGTCATGTGTTCGTGGAAAAGCCCCTGGCCAGCACCCCCCAGGAGGCCCGAGAATTGGTTAAACTGGCCCAAAAATTGGGGCTCATCCTGCAGGTTGGGCATATAGAACGTTTCAACCCCGCTATTAAAAAGCTCCTGGCCTCGGTCTCCAACCCCATTTTCATCGAAGCCCAGCGCGTTTCCCGCTTTTCGCCTCGTTGTTTGGACGTAGACGTAATTCTGGATTTAATGATCCACGACATAGACCTGGTACTTACTCTCACCAGGGAAAAAATAGCAGAACTTCAGGCCACCGGGGCTCCGGTCATCACGGACAAGGTAGATCTGGCCAGCGTGCGGTTGCGTTTCAAAAACGGGGTCGTGGCCAACCTTACCGCCAGCCGCATTGCCTTAAAACCGGCCCGCAGCTTTCGGGTCTATCAACCGGGAGTCTATTTCGCCGCTGACACCCTGGAGAGCACCTTCATCAAAGTCGATCTTTCTGAGAATGGTCTCGCCCACCATCCCTCTCCAGTTCCAGAAAAGTTTGCCCAGGCAGATCCCCTTAAGGATGAGCTGAGGGCCTTTGTTGAGGCCATCTCCCGGGAAAAAACTCCTCCGGTTAGTGGGGAAGAGGGGTTTGAGGCCCTGGAATTGGCTTTCCGCATCAAGCGTGAGATTGAACGCCAGCAAGCCTCCTTTCTAGCGAGAGAAGGATCTTGTCTGCCCGATCTCGTTCGTCATTGCGTATCCTCATAGTAGCGGGGGAAGCCTCTGGTGATCTGCACGGGGCTTCCTTCTTAAGGGCGTTAAGGGAACTGGTCCCGGGTATTCACGCCATAGGAATAGGTGGCGCCCGGTTGAGGGCAGCCGGGCTTCAGTGTCTCTTCCCCGCAGAATCTTTGAGTATCGTGGGACTTCCCTCCTTAACCGAGCTCAGAAACGTCTTTTCCGCCTTTACCAAAATCCTGCGCCTTCTAAAAAAAGAACCTCCGGATCTGGTGGTACTCATTGATTTCCCCGACTTTAATCTTTTACTGGCCAGATTTGCCAAACGTTACAACCTGCCGGTCTTCTATTACATCAGTCCTCAAATATGGGCCTGGCGGGAGGGACGGGTAAAGACCATCAAAAAATACGTGGATACCATGGCGGTAATCCTGCCCTTTGAGGTAGATTTTTACGCCCGTCATGGTTTCAGGGTCGAATACGTCGGGCACCCCCTACTTGACGTGGTCAAACCGGCCCTTTCCAGAAAAACCCTGGCCAGCCTCGTCGGCCTTGACCCTGAAAGGCCCTGGGTCGGCTTTTTTCCGGGCAGTAGACCGCGGGAGGTAAGGGCCCATACCCGCCTCTTTTGCGAAACCTTTACCCTTTTACGCCAGAAAAACCCTGCCATTCAGGGCATATTCGTAC
>DROK01000044.1 GCA_011321895.1 Thermodesulfatator atlanticus | reverse complement strand
GCTAGTATATCTTTGCTCTCCTCGCACATAAGATCCAAAAATACCTATTTCTTTGATTTTGTATTTCTTTCTCAAAAATTCTTTCTGTTGTTTCAAGATTTTTTGAATTTCATCTAAAGTTTTCATGTTCTTCAGTATATCTTACGCACATGTGTCAGTTCTAAGTCAACAGCTTTATAAAATCTTTTTATCCCTGTCCCTTATTTCTTTGAAGTTTCGTCCGCACATTTTTGGACTTTTTTATCAAAGGATATAACTTGATATTTGGTAGCATAAGCACATATAAGGCAGTCTACAAAGTCAAGATTCTTCTTTGCAAATGTCTCCAAAGCATCAAAGAGAACCTCTTTATCCACGGCATTTATCCCTTTTGCTTTAAGAAGCTCTTTGAGCACCTGGGCTATCTCTTGCCTCTTTACTTTATAAAGCCCGGAGAGCACGTAGACCACCTCAGCTATAACGGTGTCGAGTAAAAAGAGCTTCTTTTTACCGGAAAAGGCCCTGTCAAATAAGGCTTCTGCTTCTTTGTAAAACTCTTCATGGTCCCTGAGGAGATATCTTAACACGACGTTGGTATCAATAATCGTCATCTTCCTTGGAAAATCCATCTTTGGCTACCTTTTCTTCCATTTTCATTACTTCTTCTATGCTTTTATTCTTTATAGCGTATTTTTTTAAAGCTCCCCCGGGCTTTCTGATTGGTCTTATTATTATTTCGTTGCCCACCATATCCACTTCTACGAGGTCACTCCCGAGCCTTTTTCTTAAGCCCGCGGGTATTGTAATTTGCCCTTTAGAGGTAATCTTTGCCGTAAACATATTACATCCTCCCGTTGCATTACTTAATAAGGAGTGTAAGAAATTAAGCCAAGGAAGTCAACGAGAGATAGGAGAAATTTTGTGTAAAGGTAAAATTTGAAAACGAAAACCAGGCTTCTCGTATGATCCCGGAAAACCGATTCGGCCTTGGTCGGCCCACTTGAAACCCTGCCAGACAAGATGTTTGAAAAACTCGGCCCCGGATGAGCCTTCTTCATCAATCACATCAAGGAGGGCTACTTTCTGGGAAAAAAGGGACTCAAGACCCAAAATTGACATTTGGATCCCCCAAGTTTAGCTTTGGTTTAAGCAATAGCCGCTTACGTGAAGCAGATCTCATATACCGTCTCTTTTGGCAACGGGAAAAGAGAGGTCCAGCCATGAAAAACAAGGAAGTGGCGGAAATCTTCCGCAAGGTTGCCGCCCTGCTGGAGATCAAGGGGGACAACCCTTACCGTATCAGGGCCTACCAGCGGGCCGCCCAGAACATCGAGGCCTTGACCGTGGACGTGGAGGAGCTGGCGGCCCAGGGAAAACTGGAACGTATCCCTGGTATCGGTAAGGACCTCGCCCAAAAAATAAAAGAGATCCTCGAGACCGGCACCCTGCAAAAATACGAAGAACTAAAACGGGAGATCCCTCCAGAACTTCTAAAATTTCTTGAAATACCAGGTTTCGGGCCCAAAAAAGCCAAAATCGTTTACGAAAAGCTGGGTATTAAGACCATTGAAGAGCTGGAAAAGGCCTGCCTTGAACACCGTCTGGCGCGGCTCCCTGGCTTCGGCCCTAAAACCGAAGAAAACATCCTTAAGGGGATCAAATTGCTCAAACAAAAAAGGGGCCGCCTACCTTTGGGTTTGGTACTCCCCTGGGCGGAAGAGCTGGTCTCCCTGCTCAAAAAGAAAAGCCCGGTGGACCGCATTGACATCGCAGGCAGTATCCGCCGCCGGAGAGAGACGGTAAAAGACATTGATATCCTGGTTACCTCCAAAAATCCCCTCAAGGTCATGGAAATCTTCGTCTCCCTGCCCATGGTGGAAGAAGTCCTCTTACAGGGGGAGACGAAGACCAGCGTGCGCTTAAAGCAGGGGATCCAGGTGGACCTCAGGGTGGTGGACCCGGAATGTTACGGGGCGGCCCTGGCCTATTTTACCGGCTCCAAGGCCCACAACATCCGCATCCGGGAGCTTGGTGTGCAACGGGGGCTTAAAATCAACGAATACGGCATTTTTAAGGGGCAGAATCGCATCGGGGGGCGCGAAGAAGAAGAGGTCTTTGCCGCCGTAGGGTTGCCCTGGATTCCCCCGGAACTCCGGGAAGACCGGGGCGAAATCGAAGCGGCTCAGGCCGGGACCCTGCCCCGGCTGGTGGGTTACGACGAGGTCCTGGGAGACGCCCACGTCCATTCCAAATTCAGCGACGGAAGCGCCTCCATCGAGGAAATAGCCGCTTACGCCCGCAAGCTGGGCCTCAAATGGGTGGGAATTTGTGATCATTCCCAGGGTTTAAAGGTGGCTGGCGGCGTACCGATTGAAAAAATAATGGAGAAAAAAAAGGCCATTGAGGCCTTTAACAAACGCTCAAAAGACGTCAAACTACTCTGTGGTACCGAAGTCGATATTTTGGCAGACGGAAAACTCGATTATCCTGACGAAATCTTAAAGGAATTCGATCTGGTGATCGCCTCTATCCACAGCGGCTTCAAACAGGGGGAAGAAAACCTCACCCAGCGCATAGTGGCGGCCATGAAAAACCCTTTCGTCCACTGTATCGGGCACCCTACCGGACGCCTCTTGGGGGAGCGAGAACCCTATCCGCTGGACATGGAGCGGATAATCTCTACCGCCAAGGAGACCAAAACGGCTCTGGAGATAAACGCCTATTACAAAAGACTAGATCTAAACGATATCCACGCGCGGGCTGCCAAGGAGGCCGGGGTAAAACTCCTGATCGGCACCGACGCCCATATTACCGACCAGATGAGTTATCTCCACCTGGGGGTGGCGGTGGCCCGGCGAGGGTGGTGCGAAAAAGACGATATTTTAAACACCCTCAATTACCGCCAATTTAAAAAATATCTCAAAGACATCGTCTCATGGAAGCTCAAACAAAAGTCTTAGCCTTTAGAAGAGACTACCTGGCCGCCCTCCTGGTCTTTTTCTTTGCGCTGATCCTGCTCTATTTCCCGGTCTTAAAAGGGCTGGTTTATGACTGGTGGCACGACCCGAATTATTCCCATGGTTTTCTC